>NZ_CEZFMW010000094.1:0-14064 GCF_982993085.1 Thalassobacter sp.
AGGCCCTGCGCGACATGGAGGGGCCGATGCCTGTATTTCTGAACACCCGCGACAGCGACTTTGAAACACAGTTCACCACGCTTTTGGGTGCCAAGCGCGAGGACAGCCCGGATGTGGATGCTGTGGTAGCGGGCATCATCGCGGACGTACGCGCGCGCGGGGATGCCGCGGTTTTGGAATTGACGGAGAAATTTGATCGGCTGACGCTGACGCCGGAGACTTTGGCGTTTTCCGCTGAGGAAATTGACGCAGCTGTGGCGCAGGTGCCGCAGGCGGAGGCGGAAGCGCTGTCGTTGGCGGCGAGCCGGATCCGGGCCTATCACGAGCGGCAGATGCCCCATGACGAAAGCTGGACGGATGCCACGGGCGCGCGGCTAGGCTGGCGTTGGGGCCCTGTCGATGCGGCTGGGTTGTATGTGCCGGGTGGATTGGCCTCTTATCCGTCAAGCGTGTTGATGAATGCGATCCCGGCGCAGGTTGCGGGTGTGAAGCGCCTAGCGATTTGTGCGCCGACCCCTGACGGTGTGGCGAACCCTTTGGTGTTGCTGGCTGCGCGTCTTGCGGGCGTCGACACGATATACCGTATTGGCGGCGCGCAGGCCGTGGCCGCAATGGCCTATGGCACCGAGACTATCGCGCCCGTGGACAAGATCACTGGACCCGGCAATGCCTTTGTGGCGGCGGCCAAGCGGCGGGTGTTTGGCAAGGTTGGCATCGACATGATCGCTGGCCCCTCAGAGATTTTGGTGATTGCGGATGGTGACAATGATCCTGATTGGATCGCCGTCGACCTGCTGAGCCAAGCGGAGCATGACGAGAGCGCGCAATCGATCCTGATCACGGATGATGCAGAATTTGGAGCGGCGGTTGCCCGTGCCGTTGACGCACGACTTGAAACGCTGGAGCGGCGCGCGATTGCAGGGCCGTCATGGCGCGACTATGGCGCGATCATCACCGTAGCGGACCTTGATGAGGCCGCCGCCCTGAGCGACCGGATCGCGCCTGAGCACCTTGAGTTGTGTGTGGCGGACCCTGTGGCCCTTTCGGAGAAGATCACCCATGCGGGCGCGATTTTTCTGGGACAGTGGACCCCTGAGGCGATTGGTGACTACATCGGCGGGCCCAACCACGTGTTGCCCACGGCCCGCTCGGCACGGTTTTCCAGCGGCTTGTCGGTGATGGATTTCCTCAAACGCACGACGCTGGCGCAGATGACGCCCGAGGCCTTGCGTGCTATCGGTCCCGCCGCCGAGACATTGGCCAAGTCCGAGAGCCTTGAGGCCCACGGGTTGAGCGTGCGGGCGCGGCTTGATCGCCTCAATCGCTGAGAATTTTCCACCTCCCCTTGGCGCGGTCCTGCTTTTCGGCGTATCAGGGGCGCAATGGGGAGGACCCTTGACGGAAAGGCCATACGCATGAGCGCTCAGATTTGTCATATCGAGATTGACGACGCCAATCTGCCGACCCCGACCCCCGAGATTGAGCAAGAACGCAAAGTCGCGATTTTTGATCTGCTTGAGGACAATTCTTTTTCTATTGCCCGCCCCGATGCCCCTATGGGGCCCTATCGGATCAACCTGGGCATCCGCGAGCGGCGCCTTGTGTTTGCGGTGACCACCGAACACCATGACCCTGCGGCGGAATTCCAGCTTGCGCTGGGGCCGTTTCGGCAGGTAGTCAAAGACTACTACCAGATTTGTGCCAGCTACTTTGATGCGGTAAAAACCCTGCCCCCCAGCCAGATCGAGACAATTGATATGGCCCGGCGCGGCATCCACAATGAAGGTGCGCGCATCCTTCAGGAACGATTAGAGGGCAAGGCCGACATCGACACCGACACGGCGCGACGTTTGTTCACACTCATCTGCGTGCTGCATTTCGGAGGCTGATGCGTGTCAGGGGGGGAACAGCCACAATCGGTTCTTTTTTGCTGCGATCATAACGCAGTACGCTCCCCCATGGCTGAGGCTTTGATGAAAAAGCTGTATGGAATGGACATCTATGTTCAATCCGCCGGTGTGATGAACGATCTTGAAATTGATGGCTTTGCGATTGCGGTATGCGCCGAGATTGACGTGGAGCTGGAGCGGCATCGTTCTCGGTCGTTTGAGGAGATGCAGGAATGGGGGGATGACCTGTCGGGGTTTGATTTGATCATCGCCCTATCACCCGCCAGCCAGCGCATGGCGTTGGATTTGACGCGCCTGTACCACCTAGAGGTGGAGTATTGGCCCATCATGGACCCTACGGGTTTGGGCAATAACCGCGATCAAAAGCTGGAAAGCTATCGGCAATCGCGCGATCAGATCCGCGACAAACTGCTGGAACGGTTTGGGCCGCCCCATTCATAAGGCGTACAATTGGGCGTTATGACAGCCATTGTGGCCCGTTCGTTAACGATTTCGACAGACCCTTTACGGTACAAAACCTTTGATGCCCGAGCGGGTCTGTGTGGCCTGCGCGTGCAAAACTGCTTTAGCCCTTGAAGTATGAACAAATTGCGCGCATTTACACCGCACCTGCGAACTGCGCAGGCGATTTTGATGGAGTGACCATGGCCAAGGAAGAAATGCTCGAATTCCCCGGCGTCGTGAAGGAACTCCTGCCAAACGCGACATTCCGGGTCGAGCTCGAAAACGGCCATGAGATTATCGCACATACGGCAGGAAAGATGCGCAAGAACCGGATCCGGGTTCTGGCGGGCGACAAAGTGCAGGTTGAAATGACACCGTATGACCTGACCAAGGGACGGATCAATTACCGTTTCAAATAGGGACGTGCGCGTGCCACACCCTCGGCTGATCCTAGGCTCCGGTTCACCCCGGAGGCTAGAACTGTTGGCGCAGCTTGGCATCACACCTGATGATGTGCGCCCCCCCGACATTGATGAGACACCCCTGCCTCGTGAAATTCCGCGCGTCTATTGCGAGCGGATTGCGGCAGGCAAGGCTGCGGCGGTCACCGCCGAGGCCGATGACATTGTTCTATGCGCCGACACGACCGTCGCGCTAGGACGACGCATTTTGGGCAAACCCGAGGATGCCGCCGAGGCGGAGCGGTTTTTACGGCTTTTGTCCGGGCGACGTCACCGGGTTATTACCGCGCTTGCGGTGCGACGCGGCGCACAATCGTGGCAACGCACGGTTGAGAGTGCGGTGCGCATGAAGGTTCTGTCTGATGCAGAAATCGCGTGGTACATCGCGAGTGATGATTGGCGCGGCAAGGCTGGGGGCTATGCCATTCAGGGGCCTGCCAGCGCATTTATTCCCTGGATTTCAGGAAGTTTTACCGGGATCGTCGGCCTACCATTGGCCGAGACAGCGGGCGTGCTAAACGCCGCTGGCCTTCCGGTGTGGAAAGGGACCGCATGAAGGGTATTGTGATCGCGCTTGATACGGTGGCGGGACGTCCCGCAGCCGCGCGTATGATTGATGGCCAGCTGGATGATCTGTTGGTCGATCCAGCCGGGGATGTGGCCCTGCCCGGGACGGTATTCCGGGGCGTCTGTGATCGCCCAATTAAGGGGCAAGGCGGGATGTTCATGGATCTTGGTGCAGGCCGCACCGGGTTCTTTCGTCAGGCCAAGGGGCTCGCACCCGGGGATACTTTTTTAGTTCAGGTGACAGGTTTTGCAGAAGCCGGAAAGGCTCTGCCCGTCACTGATCGCGTGCTGTTCAAGAGCCGCTATTGCATCGTGACGCCTGGGGCGAAGGGCTTCAATGTCGCGCGCTCTGTGCGCGACGACGATGAGCGGGAGCGTTTGCTAGAGATCGCGCATGAAACCGTGTCGGTTGATGGTGGCGCGGGCTTGATCCTAAGGAGTGCGGCTGAGGGTGCGGATGCGGATGAGATCGCCGAAGATTTAGCCGCAACTTGGGAATTGGCGCAGCAGGTTTTGGCCGATGCAGGCACTGGCCCTGAGTTGTTGCTCGACGGCCCCGATGCTCACGGTTTGGCGTGGCGTGACTGGTCCACTCCGCCAGAGGATGCCATCGAAAGCGGCTCCGGCGCATTTGAGCGCGCCGGCGTTCTGGACGCATTGCCAAAAGCCACGGGCGCCGAGGTCCGGCTGGGCGAGGCATCCATGTTCGTGGAGCCGACCCGCGCCTTGGTTGCGGTGGATGTGAACACAGGCGGCGACACTGCACCAGCGGCGGGATTGCGTGCCAACTTGGCCGTGGCCCGCGCCCTGCCCCGTGCTTTGCGCCTACGCGGCTTGGGGGGCCAAATTGTGCTAGACCTTGCGCCGATGCCCAAGAAAGACCGCCGTGCGTTTGAAGACGCGCTCCGCGCTGCGTTCCGTGCGGACAGCATCGAGACCGCCTTGGTCGGTTGGACCCCTTTGGGGCACTATGAACTGCAGCGCAAACGCGAACGCGCCCCGGTTCCGACCGATGTGGAGGCGCTGTAATGCCCTGCCCAATCTGTTCAAAAGAGACGGTCACCAAGTATCGCCCGTTCTGCTCCAAGCGTTGTGCGGACGTTGATTTGGGGCGTTGGTTGAACGGATCCTACGCAGTTGCATCACAAGATGAGGACGATGCAGAGGACGCCGCCGCGGAGATGGAACGCCAGAGACAAAATCCGCACTAAGACATCGGTTTTTTTGCATTGTTCACTGGACACTGCCGGAACGCTGGACTAAACGACGACGACCCCAGACAAAGTTCGCTTTGTCAAACGGATGCCCGGGTAGCTCAGGGGTAGAGCAGTGGATTGAAAATCCTCGTGTCGGTGGTTCGAATCCGCCCCTGGGCACCATTTTTACTAATAAAATCAATAGCCCAGTCAAGCGTGGCGCACGCTTGAGTTGTGTAATTCAAAAACACACCATAAACACACTTTTTGCCGTGTTGCTGGCAATTTTGACGAGCGGAATCACGGTGTTGAACACAGTGTTGGCTAGTGCTGCGTCGCAAACACTGTGTTGGCAAAGTTTTGGGCGAAATTGATTGGCGCCACAATTGGTTGAGTCACCAACACCGTGGGCGTTAGTAGGCCCCACACACCGACGTGGACAATTTCAGTACTAAGATATGACGATTCGATCTAATGCGAGACTACGAGATCACCTGTCATGATCATCGTGTAACGATCTACATCCTTGTATTCTTGCAAGAGAGGTCTTTAGCTATCTAACCAATTTACCCCACATTTGATATTTTCGTCTAGCATTGCGCTGTCTCTAGGGTCTGGACTAATTGAGTTTCAAAGCCAGTAGATGACGAGGGCAGCAAGTGCGATTACTGAGAGGAAGACCTTGGGGCAACGGTCGTATCGGGTTGCCACACGCAGCCAATCCTTGAGCCTGCCGAAAATGATTTCGATCCGGTTGCGCCGTTTGTATCGGCGCTTGTTGTACTTCACCGGCTTCTTGCGTTACTTCCGATCCAAGATACAGGGGCTTATTCACTTGTCTTTCAAGGTTTCTATGAACCAGTCGGCGTCATATCCACGATCCTTGAGCAGCCAGTCGACATCGGGCAGGCTGCTGAGCAACGCCTGTGCCCCGATGTAGTCGCTGACCTGACCCGCGGTAACGAACAGGTTGAGATGGCGTCCTTGGCTATCACAGATCGCGTGCAGCTTGGCGTTCATCTCGCCCTTTGTGCGACCAATCAGGCGTCCACGCCCCCCCCTTTTTCACGCCCATGCTGGTCGCTGTTCGGTGGGCCTTCAGATAGGTCGCGTCGATCATAACCGTTTTCTTCTCGCCATGATGGGCAGCAAGACCGACCATCATACGCGCGAAGATGCCCTTGTCGCTCCGACGCGCTTCCAGCGATAGTAGAGTATCTTGTGCGGTCCATAGACAGCAGGTGCATCGCGCTATCGTAAGCCATTGCGATTAATGAAGATAATTCCACGCAACACACGCCGATCATCGACGCGTGGTTTGCCGTGGGACTTAGGGAAGAAAGGCTCAAGTCGCGCCATCTGCGCATCAGCCAGCCAAAAAAGATCAGATATGTCCACCGCTCAGATTTCGAACCGTGAATCACGCCCCTACATGGAAATCAATTGGTCCTGACCTAAGATAAAGTGGCGGGCAAGAGTTGACCCTTACCCGCCCAATTACCGCACGATACTATTCGAAAAGGCTATCCAATTCGGCATCACTGACTGTAGCGGCAAAAAACTCTTTCGAACCCAGTTCGTTCATGTAACTTGCATACGCTGCCAAAAGGAGTCCGCTCTCCACGGAAAGATTGTAACCCTTTGCGAAGCGACCTTTATTCCTGCGGATCGATGTGGCTGTAGCGCCGTCTTCATAGATTAGAAATACAATCTCAGTGGATGAGTTGCCCTCGATCTTTTCTTGACACTGAGCTGCTGGAAAACAAGACGCAACTTTTTCAAAGCGTCTTCTTACGCCCTTTTCTTGAGCAGTATCGCTCCACTCATTAATCTTAACCATACTCTCTTCAAGGCTGGTCAAATTATCAGTCACGAACACAATTGTTTCTTGAATTTTTTCGAATTCTGATTGCTCTGTGGTGAAGTTGAAGTCGTAGCTTAGAATACCTCCGTCTGACACGTAAGGTTTGATCCATAATTCGCCTTCCTCGGCAGTTCCGGGAATATAGTAAGGCACACGCGGGAATACCTCCGACGCTTTGACCGCTGTGATACCCAAATTGCCATTGGTTGGTCTAACAGGAGTGCCGTACTTTTGATTGACCTCAACTTCAATCTCGACAATCAAAGATCTTAAGTCCGCTAGACGATCGCTAACAGCTTGTAATTTATTTTGACCGCCAGCTTCTGTTGTCTTTGCTTTGACATGTGCCTCGATCTGCTCAAGCAGTGCTAGCTCGCTGGTAAGGCGGTCAAATCTCGCTTGAATATCTGCGCCGATAACATTCACATTGATGCTATTGCTGACTGCTGTGACATTGGTGACTTGGGTAGCAACTTGGCTAGGTCGAGGCGCTGTATTCTGTCGGTCTGCAGGTGCCTGTTGTACTACCACTTGAGTTGTGGTCGGAGCAGCAGGCTGTGGTGCAGTCAGATCGAGCAGGTACTTCTGGAGTAAACCGCAATACCCATTTGGCGATTGGGCGACGAGCTGCAGCGTAGCTGCTCCATTCGCTTGGGCCTTGAAACTAGATTGGTCTAAAAACTGTTTTTCAAAGTTGTCCAGTTTACCTGTCATCGGTCTGTTGAGGCAGGCTTGGAATCTGTATACCGCGTCTGTTGTTTTACGGCCGAAAATACCGTCTGGCGTTCCAGTGTTGAAGCCGAAGTAGTTGAGATTCTCCTGAATTCGTTTATTTTCAGCTCTTTGCGCGCTCGAGATGGTCGGTCTGCTCGATCGTTGGGCCGACGGTCTTTGTGCATTGTTACTTGATTGTGCGGCGTTACCCGAGTTGGCGATGGCTGCACCAATAACCGCTCCCATCATTCCTTTAATAAAGTCGTCATTCGCGAGGCTCGGTGTAGCAATTAGTGTCGATGCCAACAGCCCCAAAAAAGTTAGTCTAGCTTGCTTCATTAGAGCGTCCCTCTCCAGCTTTTACCTTTTGTCAAAACTAAGTGAGAGGGCGTCATATTCAAGTCTTAATTTGATCCTTTCGACGGTTCACTATTACTCGCTTGAAAAAGTGGTGAGCTAGCCCCCAAAAATCGAACACTGACGTAAGCTGCGATCTATATTGTGCTGATCTTCAACACGAAGGAGATCAGGAAAGCCGAAATGGAAGCAGCATCATCCAGAATTCAAAGCCAAGGTGGCGTTGGAGGCGCTGAAAGGCGTAGAGACGGTCAGCCAACTGGCCAGTCGGTTCGACGTGCACCCCACGATGGCCCATCAGTGGAAAAGGGCTCTGCTTGGAGGCGCTTCAGGCGTATTTGAGCGTAGTCGCCGGAAGGCACCGGAAGGCGATGAAAAGCGGGGCAAAGACCTGCACGCCAAGATTGGGAAGTTGGCCGTCGTACCGATTTTTTGGCCAGAAAGCTCAAAACCCTGGACCGGCAAGTGAGGCGCAAGATGATTGAACCAAACCTGCCGGGCCTGTTGGTTGGCAAGCAATGTGCCTTGCTGTCGATCTCGCAGTCCTCGCTCTACTAGGAGCCGAAGGGCGAGAGCGAGATGAACCTCGACCTGATGTGCATTATTAATAAGCTGTTCCTTGAGACCCCGCTTTACGGCGCTCAAACGTGCGCATCTTAAGGGATGCAAAGGCCGCTTCCTCGATAACATCTTCGCAGAACGGCTGTGGCGGTCGTTGAAGTATGAATGCGCCTATCTGCATGCCTAAGAAACCAGGTCGAAGGCGAAGGCAGGTGTCAGAAAGTGGATCGACTTCTACAACCACAAGCGCCCCATCCTGCCCTCGGCGGCAAGCCACATGCTGTGGTCTATTGGCAGGAAATTAAGAAAAACCAACCCCGATCAGCAAGTGCAAATAGTAGCTTAAGCTACGCCAGACTCCGTTCAACAAGTAGGGAGTAGATCAGAGAGCTTAACGATGCCATCAAACTCCGTCGACCGCGCAGAAAATATCTTGATCGATTTTCACTGGAGTTCGAGAAAAGCCTCGAATTATGTCACCATTTTCATCTATCTGACATGAAAGACTAACAAGTCCCATCTCGTATAACTGCTCTATTAACCATTCAGCAGCAAGCGAAGGCGATTTGTTATAGGATTTATACACAAAGGTACTGGAAGAACACTCACCAAAATAATAATCGAGAACTTCTTTGCGATCCACAATGAACATATGCTGCCATCTTTTTTCGAACCCCATTAACCATATCTTGCCATCTCTAGATTTATTTACGATGACATATCACGCAGAGGGTTATGTCTACAGTTTCGTTTCTGAATATAAGATATTGATCGACAGAAAGTGAAGCCCCCTCGCAAAAATGGAACGGCCAATCTACATTTGAACGTAAGTATTTGATTTAAAAATAAATAATTTGAAACTATGCACAAATATGCCCGTAGAACCAGCACTCATAATACACACAAGCTGAAATATGCTTTGACATAAACCTAAACTTATTGTGACTATTCAGTATTGTTTTCCTTTGATACCCCCCAACTAAACGGGTGGAGGATGATCAATGCAGACAGATCAAAGGTTAGACATAATACTCAAGAAAAATGCTCGAACTCAATCGGTTTCGAAGCACAAAGAATGTGCGCTTACTGATTTTTCATTCGACACACAACTAGTAGATAGACGAATTTTAGTCAAAGTATGGCGCCCAGAAATAGAGAATGCCGCCCAGAAATGGATAGTAGATAACCGTCATAAATCCTTCTTTATCGCAAGTCTTCGACTAGCAATAGCGTATCAAAATTTAAACCAAGTATCTATTGAAAAAATTTCTCAAAAATCTGGCTACTCACGATCAACATTTTTTCGCTTATTCGGAAAGCAGTCAGAATTCATTCTAAAAACTTATCAGATGATCTGCTGGCTATCAGTTAAAGTGTATAAGAAATACTTGAATGAGAAAAAACTAGATACTGAAGAATTTGTTGATTTCACGATCAGTATGTTCTTTGGATCTAACCTTACATTTGAGCCCCCTCTTATCCAATCTCTATGGCATGAGTCTCAATGCTCCCATCGAGATTTCCATCCGCATTTAGAAGATCTATCCGATATAGTAGTTATCTATTTGCGTAATAACGAGTCAACAAAGCACATCCCCATCCTATCAGACGATATCACAAGGGTATTAGGAATGCTTGACTTAGAAATGCTCAACGCAAAGTTGGAAAACAGCTCTGAGAGTGGCACCCCAAAACAATATATAAGACTTAAGCACATACTAAGAGGCTATCTTTACTCCATTAGCACAAGATGACCCTAAACCTTTATTCGTTTTAACAGAGAGATTCAGGTACACTCCTTCATATCTACGCGAAAATCCTTTTGAAAATGTTACACGAATCCCAACGGGCTGCTTTGGACTACGCAAAGAGCGCATCGCATGTTACCGCTTATCGAGGAAAGTAGAGTTTGCAGCATAGAGATGAGGGCTCACAAACAACCTTTATCAGCGCTACGCGACAACAACGGACGTATAGTTTAGTAGGATTCAAATGAACCTATTAAACAAAAAATTAGACAAAACCCCTTAAGTCTTTAAATTAAAATACTGTCGGTGGCGCACATCCGCCTCTGGGTACAATTTATTTTATACAATCAATTACTTAATAAAGCGATATATACGCTTGAATTGTGCATTTCAAAAAACACCATAAGCACATTTTTTGCCGTTTTTCTGACTATTTTCTGGGGAGAATCAAAGTGTCGAATACAGCCTAATCTCTAATAGCCAAAACAGGAGTGCATGCATATGCTCTAATCACTCCGTGCAATCATCAAGCAATTGATTTGGCAGCCCTAGTTGAAGGCCGCTTTATCACCCCAAGGGGCCTAACATTTACAACTCGAGGACTGATTTCTTTATATGGGCGCATAACGCGCTCTATTGCTTCGTCTTGCTTAGGCGCAGCGCAGATATGTTTGACTGTTCCTTTTTCTGTTTCGACGGTAATTTCATACCGGGGCAACTGCACAGCCGTTGACATCATCACATCCTTGTTCTGTAAGTAGCGGATTTAGTGTCACAGCTTGTGAAGCAACGCCATGATCGCACAAGTATCAAATTGCCACCAAAGTGAGTTGAGCTCGTATCTTATGTGGTAGAGCGCCTTCACTTCGAAAGCCCTCTCGACTGGCATTGCAAACAGACCAATCTATAGGCTATGGGTGCAGGCCCCTTGCAAGAGGTGATCACCAGCATCGGATGGATTATGTTTAAAAAAATTATAACTCTGCGGCTGCTACTTGATGAGATGGAGCAAGATATTGGTATCTCGGAGTTATCTGACCCCGAGAAAAGCATCTTCCTTGCGGCCCAAGACATAAGAAGTGAGCATCACTACGTCACGACTAAAGACTTGCTCGAACACAAACTTACACAAAGCTTAACTCGGCCAACCTTCTTTCGCTGCCTCAAAAGCATTCAAGAAAAAGGGCTGATCGTGCAGTCGCCACGCAAGTCGCGCGGGGAGTTTGAGATAGTGTAAGGCACCGAGCCCTTTCTATCGCATCTTAGAGGCTACGAACCCGTGCGAACCTATTGATCAAGATCAACGTAACCATCAAGAAAAACAGGCCGGAGACATCTCCGATTAGAAACCCCAAGGCTAAGATCAGCCAATTCACATCGAGCTGAAGACCGTAAAGAGTTGCGTGTCCAAGACCGTTGCCAATAGACGCCAATACACCAGCAAGAATGATGAGCTTCCAGTGCGACCTGAGCTCGCTGTCACTGTGATAATTCCACGTCCGGAATACCAGGCAAACAGCCAAGAAACCTGCAAGTATCGATATGAGTGACGCGGATATGTCTTGCTCTGATTGCAAGACGAACCACAAGTATGACCATGTGAGAAGATGGCCCGGGAGCAGATAGAAAATTGCTCTCCAACCATACAGATAAATTGTCAGCAGTCGCACCCCGTGAGGCAAAAACAGCAAACTTATGTTCATGGGCAACCAATGGAAAAATACATCCTGAAGCGGCATTACGACTGTAATTGTGAACAAAAACAAAATGCAGTAAGCAACTGTTACCGTCAGCACAATCTGACATTCAACCTTGCAGGCCGCTCGATCCATCCACGTCTTCCCCGTATGCGCGCCTAGACTGATCGCCCTAAGCTTCGCGATTGTACAATTGGCGGGTCGTTACCCCAATGCCGCAGCAATCTCAAACTGTTTAATCAGCACCTGCAGAAACACACTTCCGTAGACTTGTTGGTACGCCCTGCCGTAGTGTTGCTGTGAGGAGCAGGATATGCGGCAGCTGCGCGATGACACACATCTGATACTAGACGGCGAGGTGCGCGTGTATCGGCGTGAGCGCAGCAAGCGCTGGCAGGCGGCCTTTGTGATTGATGGACACACTATTCGCATCAGTACCGGCAAGCGCGATTTGTCCGAGGCCAAGGAGTACGCTCGCGAGACGTTTCTTGAGTACAAGTTCCGCCACAAGAACGACCTGCCTGTTGTGACCAAGAAGTTCTCTGACGTTGCCAAGCTGGCCATCGCCGATATGCGCAAGCAGCTGGATGCTGGTTTAGGCCGCAAGGTCTTTGCTGATTACATCGTGTGCATCGAGCGCTACCTGATCCCCTTCTTTGGGGCACAGTTTGTAACCACCATTGATTATGAGAAGATCCAGCAGTTCTACGAGTGGCGGCGTGAGAAGATGGGGCGTGAGCCAAAAGCTTCTACGCTCAACACGCATAACTCTGCCATGAACCGTGTGTTTGATGAGGCTGTGGCCCGTGGCTTTATCGCGCACAAGAGTGTGCCTTTGATGGTGAACCGTGGCGAGAAGAGCGAGCGGCGGCCGGACTTCACCCGTGAAGAGTACCGCACGCTGATCCGTAAGTTGCCAAGTTGGATTGACGCTGGCAAGTCAGGCAAGCCCACAGACATGCGTCACCTCATGCGGGACTATGTGCTGGTCCTAGCCAACACAGGCATGCGGCACGGCACAGAGGCACTAAACCTCATGTGGAAGCATGTGACCCTGTTTGAGGATGGTGGTCAGCAGTACCTAGAGATGAGCGTGACGGGTAAGACTGGGCGCAGGGACATCATCTGCCGCAGTGGCACGCTGAACTATCTCAAGCGCATACATGAGCGGTCTGAGGACATACGGCATATCCCCTTTAACGACCTACTCAAGCAGCGCATTGATCTACCTGTGTTCAGGCTGCCTGATGGAACAGTGAGCAAGAACATCCACCAGACTTTTCGCAAGTTCGTCACAGACGCAGGGCTAATCACATGCCCGCGTACAGGGCAGAACCGTACTCTCTACAGCCTACGTCACACCTATGCGACCTTCGCCCTACTCAACGACGGGATGGATATACATGCCCTCGCCGTACAGATGGGCACGTCAATCGGCATGATTGAGCGGCACTACAGTCATCTAACCCCGCGCCTTAAGAAGGACATGCTTACAGGCAAGAGGTATGAGTTGAGTAGGGACGAGTTTGAGGGGCAGCAGACGTCAGAGTAACTCCACGGCCTCACTCAGCTGCTCTGCGTTCACATCAATATACCTCTGGGTAGTGGATATGTGGCTGTGACCCGCCAGTTCTGCGAGTAGCCGCACCCCTACCCCTTTGTTGGCTAACCGCGTGATGTAAGTACGTCTTCCTGAGTGACTAGACGCATCCTTGAGTCCCACGGCCTTGTAGATGTCGAGGAACAGCTGGCACATTGTGTTAGCTGAGAAGTGGCCACCTTTTTGGCTGGTGAACAATGCATGATGCGGCTTGGCTGTGCGGATTGATGCGCTGTACTCCTGCAGTGCTTTGCGTAAGCGTTGGTTGAGATACACAGTGCGTGTGTGTCCACCTTTGCTTTGCTCTGCTGTGAGGATGAACTGTGTGCGCGCGTTGCCTGCTTCATCAAACACATTGCCAACGGTGAGCGCTGCGATCTCTTTTGCTCTCAGCCCTGCATAAAAGCTTGTAAGTATGATTGTCTCATCGCGCGTTGGATGACGCCTGCTGCGGCAGTACTGTATAACCCTGCGCAGCTGCGCATCGCTGAGTGTCTGTGCTTGGCGCATCGCCCTATCTCCTCAAAACCTAATCATTTGTTAGCTTTGAGCATAAAATCTGAGATATTGGTCTTCCTACCGGAAAGACGTCTACGCTGAAGTCTATGTTTTACAATGACTTACGCAATAATCTCATACTATGTAACTTCTATGAGGTTTTGGGCTGTGTGACTGCGCTTGTGAAAACTGCACAGGTAACGGCGCAGTCAATGCCGCTGTGCAGGGCTAACGATGTCATCAGTGTCTAATTGCAACCATGCTGCCCACAACGGCGTCTTGAGATACACAGCATCAGATCTCTTGGAACCTTGATCCCTGTGTTCCAGCAATACACCCGCCAACAAAGCGGACGCAACACACAGCTGTAACATGCAGACGTTGCCCGCCACGCTGCGTATTTCGCGGAAGCTGGGCAGTGATTTCGCGCGATCTCGGGCACGCGTT
>NZ_CEZFMW010000095.1:0-14046 GCF_982993085.1 Thalassobacter sp.
ACTAGGCTCTCTGCGGGGGGCTGTCAAGCGATTCACCCCGCAAATACGCCAACATCAGCGCAGCTGCTGCATCTGGTGACTGCTGCCCATCCGCTACTTGCCCCGCCAGAGCAGCCATCTGACTGCGTGCTTGCGTATTATCTGTCAATTGCGCCAACAAACCGCTGCGAACTTCTTCCTCAAACCAATGGGTTGCCTGTGCCGCACGACGCTTGGCCCAGTGCCCCTCGGCGCGGCGCCACTCTGCGAGATGCAGCATATCGGCCCATGCCCCCGTCAACCCCTCTTCGGCCAAAGCGGAAACAGGCAACGCCTTGGGATAACCCTCAGGGTCCTGCGCCCGCTTGCGCAACAGCCGCAATGCACCCGCGTAGTCAGCCACGGTGCGGCTGGCGGCAGGTTTTAGATCACCGTCTGCCTTATTGACTAGAATCAGGTCAGCGATCTCCATGATCCCGCGCTTGACGCCCTGCAATTCATCCCCACCTGCAGGCGCCATCAACAGCGTGAACAGGTCGCACATTTCAGCGACCATCGTCTCAGACTGGCCAACGCCCACGGTTTCAATCAACACGACATCAAACCCAGCCGCTTCACACAGCGCGACCGCCTCACGGGTGCGGCGCGACACCCCACCCAGATGTGACAACGAAGGCGAGGGCCGAATAAACGCGAGCGGGTCCCGCGACAGCCGCTCCATCCGGGTTTTGTCCCCTAGGATCGAGCCACCTGAACGTGTGCTGGACGGATCCACCGCCAAAACAGCCACCCGCAGACCTTGTCCTGTCAGCATCAGGCCAAAAGCCTCGATAAAAGTGGATTTGCCGACACCCGGGGTTCCAGAAAGCCCAATGCGTAGGCTTTCCCGCCCATGGCCCCGCAGCGCCTCTAACAGAGCAGTTGCACGGCGGCGATGATCAGGCCGGGTACTTTCGACAAGGGTAATCGCACGGGCCAATGAACGGCGCTGCCCTTGCAAAACAGGCTGCAACAGCGGGTCGGGCGCAAGATCGGCGTCGTTCACGAAATATGTCCTTTGCGGCAGGCTTTCGCCCAGTTCACGGGCCTTTTGGTTGACCCTCCCGGAGATACCTGCCTTGTCTAGCCGCAGAAAGTCCAGTGCATCTGCACGGCGAAAGGAACGCTTTTGATGCGACACACCCTCGCGATTGCCCTTGTTCTCAGCCTGCTAGGCCTGCCCCTGCACGCCCAGATGGTAGATGAGGGCCGTTTCGACGTGATCCTGCGTGGTATTCCCGCGGGTCAGTTGGTGTTTAAGGCTGAACAGGCCGGCGGGCTGTATGCGGTGGCCGGCAAGGTCCAGAGCACCGGGATCGTCGCGGCCCTTCTGACCTTTCGCTACGATGCAACCGCGCGCGGAACAGTGACATCCAAGGGGTTCCGACCCAGTTTTTACAGCCAAGACACCGACCGCCGGGGTCGCAGGGCCCGTGCGGAGATGTCCTATAGGGCTGGCGTACCCCGCCCGCCCGAGATCACACCACCACGCGGCCCGGCCCCCTATGACCTTGATCCCGCAACCCAGGGCGGCACGATTGACCCTCTTACGGCGATTTTTGCCGTATTGCGTGACCAACCCCGCGACAGTGCCTGCAATACCAGCCTGACCTTGTTTGATGGTCGCCGCAGGACGCAGCTGACGCTTGGCGCACCAATTGTCCAAGCGGATGGAACCGCCACCTGCACAGGAAACTACAAACGATTGGGTGGATTTTCGCCTGAGGATTTGGCGGAACGATCGGTCTTTCCAATGACGCTAAAACTACAGCCCGTGGCCGACAAACTACGGGTGAGCGAAGTTCGGGTCCCCACAGTATACGGAGACGCCGTGCTGCGCCGCCGATGACCGACCTTCCAATCGACACCATTTTGCCAGACCTGCGCGCCGCGTTGCGCAGAACAGGGCGCGCCGTGCTTCAGGCCCCACCGGGGGCCGGGAAAACCACGCGCGTGCCATTGGCATTACTGCCCGATGTAGCGGGCAAAATCCTCATGCTAGAGCCGCGTCGTCTGGCCGCCCGTGGAGCCGCCGCACGCATGGCCGAAACGCTGGGTGAGCCACTGGGCCAAACCGTCGGCTATCGGATGCGTGGCGATGCGCAGGTCTCAAAAGACACTCGGATCGAAGTCATCACCGAGGGCATTCTGACCGCGATGCTTCAATCAGAACCAGACCTGCCCGGCGTCGATGTGGTCATCTTTGATGAGTTTCACGAACGGTCCCTCACGGCGGACCTAGGGCTCGCGCTGACGTGGGAGGTTCGCGGCGCGTTCCGCGATGACCTGCAGATCGTTGTAATGTCCGCCACGCTGGATGCAGCACCTGTCGCCGCGATGTTGGACGATGCCCCGATCCTAACGGCAGAAGGCCGCGCCTTTGCGGTTGATATTCGACACCGCGATCGTCCCGTACCCCAAGGCCAACGCTATGAGGCCGCGATGGCCGGATTAGTACATCGCGCACTAGAGGACGTCCCCGAAGGCTCCTGCCTCGTCTTTCTGCCCGGTGTGGGAGAAATCAACAGAGTGGCCCAAGCGCTGGGCGCGCTGCCGTCTGATGTCACACTACATAAGCTGTACGGCGCAATGCCCTTCAAGGACCAACAAGCCGCGACCCGCCCACCCAAGGTCGGCCGTCATCTGGTCCTGTCGACGGCGATAGCCGAGACCTCTTTGACGCTGCCGGACATTCGTGTGGTCGTTGATGGTGGGCGCGCACGCCGCGCGCGGTTCGACCCATCGCGCGGCATGAGCCAATTGGTTACCGAACGCGTTACAAAGGCCGAGGCCACGCAGCGCGCAGGACGTGCGGGCCGTGTTGCCGCTGGTACATGTTACCGACACTGGACCAAGGGCGAAGAGGGCGCGCTTGCAGCTTTTCCACCACCTGAGATTGCTGCTGCTGACCTGACGGGCCTTGCGCTCGACCTCGCGCTGTGGGGCGTGCCGGATGGGACTGGCTTGGCGTTTCTGACGCCACCACCAGAAGGCGCCCTGCGGGAAGCACAAGCCCTTCTGGCGTCACTTGGCGCGATCCACGATGGGCAGATCACGGCACATGGCCGCGCCTTGGCAAAGCTGCCGCTGCATCCACGCTTGGGTCACATGGTCCTCACCGGTGGGACGGGCAGTGCCACACTCGCTGCTTTGTTATCGGATCGGGACCCGCTCCATGGGGCTGGCGTCGATACACAGACACGGCTGGACGCGATCAGTACGGGCCGGGCCGATCCCGCGCTTAGTCGCCTGCGCAAAGAAGCCAAGCGGCTGCAACGGTTTGAAGCCGGAGATGCAGGGCAAAGCCCTGCACAACAAGCCGCCCGAGCGTACCCTGACCGGATCGGGCTGCGGCGCTCGGGCGATGCGCCCCGCTGGCACTTGTCAGGCGGCACCGGAGCTCGAATGGAAGGGGGCGATAGCCTATCGGCCGCGCGCCTTATCGTAGCCCTCGACGTGGATGGCGACCGCCGAGAGGCGCGTGTGCGCCAAGCCCTCGCTCTCAGTGAAGCCGAACTGCGCGCCACGCACGGGGATGCCATCACATGGCAAAACATCTGCCAATGGGATAGCCGCGCGCGCCGGGTACAAGCACGACGGCAAGAGCGGTTCATGGCGTTGGTCTTGAGTGATCAAACTTGGCCCGACGCCCCAACCGAAAACATCGCAGAGGCCTTGTTAGAGGGCATCCGCGATCTTGGGTTAGACTGTTTGAACTGGACACCCAAAGCCAAAAGATTACGCGCGCGCATCGCTATTTCTCAGGTGCGGGATATTACCGACGAAGCGCTGATCGGAACGCTGGAAGATTGGGCGCTGCCCTATATCGGTGGCAAACGCACAGCGGCCGACCTTAAGCAGTTCGACCCAACAGAAGCGCTAAACGCATGGTTGGGCTGGGAGGACAGCCAGCGCATGGCTCAACTCGCACCGGCGCATTATACCTCGCCAATGGGACGCCAAGTGCCAATCGATTACGCGAGCGGCACGCCCGAAGTGTCCTTGCGGCTACAAGAAATGTTTGGTGAAACACGACACCCGTGTACCGGGCCGGACCAAACACCTCTGCGGATGGTTCTGTTGTCACCGGGACAAAAGCCCGTTCAAGTGACCCAAGACCTGCCGGGGTTTTGGGCGACGTCATATGCGGATGTTCGCAAGGACATGCGCGGCCGCTATCCGCGCCACCCGTGGCCAGAGGATCCAACTCAGGCGGACCCGACCCTCCGGGCGAAACCCCGCGGGACATAAAAACACCGTCACAACGCAAAACGCGCCCCGCTGGCTGGCGGGACGCGTTCTGAATTTCTTGTAAGTCTGACTTAGTGCAGCTTGGCGCCAACAGATTTGATCGACTCTTCGATCATCGCATTTGCGTCAGCGGCTTTGAGCTGTTTCGCAACAACTTCGCCCGCGACGGCAATAGCCACGGTCACGGCAGTGTCACGCACTTCCTTGACGGCGGATGCCTCAGCACTCGCGATTTGGTCCTGCGCAGCAGCCAGACGGCGCGTCACAGACGTGGCCAAATCGGCTTTTGCTTGGTCCGCGGCGGCGGCTGCCTCTTCGCGGGCCGCTTTGACGATCGCTTCGGCTTGATCTTTGGTCTCAGCAGCCTTGCGCTCATACTCAGCAAGGATCGACTGAGCCTCTTCACGAAGTGCACGGGCCTCATCAAGGTCAGACTGGATGCCAGCAGCGCGCTGATCCAGCATACCCATCAGCATGCCTGGAACTTTGAAGTAGAACAGCACCCCGATGAACGCGAGGAAGCCGATGGAAACAACGAAGTCGGTGTTTCCAAGCGAAAAGAACGGGCCTTTGGCTGCGAAAGCAGGTGTCGTGGCCAGCAGGGTGATAAGAACACTCATACGTTTCATTATCTTATCCCTTCAGCCGGGCCGCGACGGCATCGCCAACGGTTTTTGCGTCTGCTGTCTGGCCAAGCGCTGTTACGATCTCTGCGGCGACGTCTTTGGCCACCTCAGATACGCTTTCCATGGCACCGGCGCGGATCTCGGCGATCTTTGCTTCACCTTCGGCAGCCTTGGCGGCAATCTCGGCGTCGGCCTTCGCGATAGCATCATCCAAATCGGCCTTAATTTCGGCACGTGTTTGGGCGGCGATGCTCTGCGCTTCGGCACGGGCATCAGCCAGAGCCTTGTTGTACGCTTCTTCAGCTTCAACAGCTTTACGCTTCAGGTCTTCGGCGGATGCCAAATCATTTGAAATCGTGCCTGAGCGTTCTGCCAGTACCGCAGCAATGCGGGGCAGAGCGATCTTCGACAGCACGAAGAAGATAACCAGCAGGGCGATCACCAACCAAAAAATCTGGTTTGTGAACCACTCTGGGCACAGTTGGGGCATCCCGATTGCGCCGCCGGAGGCGTCCACGCAAGCGCTAGTGGATGTAGTGGTCTCGGTTGCCATTGGGCTCTCCTAGGGGAAACCTCTGTCAACGGTGGGGCAAGCGAATGCCCCACCGCGCGTAAGGATACCTGAAGTGCTTAGACGGCGAACATCAGAAGCAGAGCGACGAGGAACGAGAAGATCCCCAGTGCTTCTGCGAAAGCGATGCCGATGAAGAGCGTGGCGGTTTGACCACCAGCAGCAGATGGGTTGCGCAGTGCGCCGGCAAGGAAGTTGCCAGCAACGTTGCCAACACCGATAGCAGCAGCGCCAGAACCGATTGCAGCCAGGCCAGCGCCGATGTGTGCGAGTTCACCTTCCATGAGAATTCTCCTTACGATTGGAAGTTTAGTCGTATGCGCAGCAGGATTTCCTGCTGAACGTTCTTAGTGATGCGGGTGAAGTGCGTCCTTGAGGTACACGCACGTCAGAATAGTAAACACGTAGGCTTGGATGCCAGACACGAGCACCTCCAGCGCGTAGATTGCGACAACGCCAAAGATGGCGATAGGCGACACAGCTACAAGCGCAGCAAAGCCTGCAAACACCTTAAGCACGGCGTGACCCGCCATGATGTTGCCAGCCAAACGAATAGAGTGACTCACGGGGCGCACGAAGTAAGAGATCACTTCGATGACCGCCAAGATCGGCCGCAACGCCAATGGCGCGGACGACACCCAGAACAAGCTCAGGAAGCTTGCACCATTTTTGATGAAACCAATCGCCGTCACGGTGAAAAACACCCCAAAGCCGAGTACCGCTGTTACGGCAATCTGCGACGTCGGCGAGAAAGACATTGGGATCAGCGCGAGAAAGTTCGAGAACAGGATGAACACGAACAGTGTAAAGATGTACGGGAAGTACTTCACGCCATCTTTGCCAGTAACATCTTCGACCATCCTGTACACGAAACCGTAAGCAAGCTCTGCAATGGACTGTGTCCGCGATGGAATGATTGCCCGGCCACGTGTGCCCAGAACGAACAACGCGATCGTTGCTAGTACGGCCAGACCCAGCCAAAGCGTGGAGTTGGTGATCGTGAGCATGCCTACTGCATCACCAGCCGAACCGCCGAGCGGCTTGACGATGAACTGATCCATGGGGTGAAAGACAAGGCCACCAGTTTCTTTTGCGTCTGCCAAGACTACTTTCCTTCGCTCTCATCCGACGCATCACTTTGGTGCGCCATGGTTTTCTTCTGTAGCTCCTGCGCAGTGCTGATCATGGTTTTCACCCCAGCCACAAGGCCCAGAATGGTGAAGACCAACATCAACCATGGGGTGGTCCCCAAAGCGGCGTCGAGCCCGTATCCTATGCCGAACCCAATCCCGAGACCCGCGACCAGCTCCGTCACCATTCGCCACGCATGTTGCGCTTGCGAATAGTGCTCTTCCATGTGATCGGCGCCTGCGTCACCCTTGGCCGCTTTGATACGCGCCTCAAGCTCAGCCAGTCGGTCTGGATCAGGTCCATCGGACATGCGCGCCAACCCCCTAGAAGTTTGAGCGGAAGCTAACAGAGGCGACTACAGAGTCAACGCACATAAAACATTCGTAAGTTATTGATAACACGATACTTCGATCAAAGAGGCCATCCTGTCGCACCCCAGAAAGCAGTCACGGCATATTCAACGCTTTGGTTGATTATCGTCTGATTTGCAATTGATTAACCCCCGCACTACTGGCAGGCAGGGCACATGAGCAACACCCTCGACACAATATTTTCGGCCCTTTCGGACTCCACGCGCCGCGCGATCCTTGCGATGCTGCTGGAGGACGACATGGCCGTGACAGACGTGGCCGAACCGTTCGAGATGTCGCTCGCTGCGGTTTCCAAGCACCTGATGATCCTGACCCGGGCTGGCCTTATTACCCAAGAAAAACGCGGCCGGGTCAAATGGTGCAAGTTAGAGCCAGAAGCGCTGCGCGACGCCTCCGTGTGGATGCAGAGCTTTGGTCAGTTCGAGGCCGTGAACCTCGACGCGTTTGAACGGTTCTTGCAGGCCGAACTGCCTGACGCAGATTAGGCGGGCCAGGACTTCGCGTATTCCTTCAAGAACCGAACGAAGGTTTGCACCTTGGGCGTCCGATGCAGATCGACGTGCGTCACCAGCCACAGCTTGGACTCCCACTCCGGGATCGGCGGAAAGACCTGCACCAGACCGTCCGCGTCATTCCGATCCCACACACCAGCGAACCCAATGCCCAGCCCGGCCTCAATAGCCGGGCGCATGGCAGTAATCTGGTTCACCTTATAAGTGATGTTCTCAGCAGGCACATTGTCATGCAACCATATGAAAAACGGTGCGCGTGGATTGTCATCGGCACTGCCAATAAATTTGTGGTGCGCCAGCGACTCAAAGCTCGTCGGCTTGCCGTACCGCGCGACATATTCCTTAGACGCATATAGCCCAAACTGCTGCGTGTAAAAATTCTGAACCACATTGTCGGGCTGATCCGGCGGGTTGCCCGCACGAATCGCGACATGGGCCTCACCGTATTCGAGCCTGAACAACCGCTCATCCGTCAGAAACTTGATTGTAACTTCGGGGTGCTCATCCTGAAACGCAGCCAGCGCGGGTGAGACAAGCGGCGCAAGCACCGCAAGGGACGTGATGACCAAATCACCGGTCACC
This sequence comes from Thalassobacter sp., assembly GCF_982993085.1. NCBI lineage: Bacteria > Pseudomonadati > Pseudomonadota > Alphaproteobacteria > Rhodobacterales > Roseobacteraceae > Thalassobacter > Thalassobacter sp. Next base: position 8,063 of record NZ_CEZFMW010000095.1, read on the forward strand.
TGATCGCCGCGCCCGCGGATACGGCTGGCCAATTGGTTCAATTGGTCATCAGTGCTTTGGGCAACATTCAACAGATCGGCGCCCGCCTCGGTCGGAGTGTACCCCCGCGCATGGCGCTGGAACAGCTTGGCGCCCAGCTTTTCCTCAAGGCTATCAATATGGCGGATAACGGTCGCGTGGTGCACGCCCAACACCTGAGCCGCCCCACTCACGGTGCCCTTACGAGCGACCTGAAATGCGGTGCGCACCTCGTCCCAATCATTAAAAGCCATTGTGCTACCCTCCACACAGTTCACACAAAAACGACTATTGCGTTCATTTACGCAGGAAACAACGGGAATCGCCGCGGAATTTTGCCGAAGTATTAAGCACGTCAGGTAAAGATTCACGAAACCACTTTACGCCTTCGTGTCAACCTGTCATGCGGTAGGGGCTACGTTATCTCTATCGACCCTGTCTCCAGTCTATCGGCTACAGCGCATTCGATCTTGTGCATACACAGCCGGGTTGCCGCCTTATGCGGGCAACATGATATAAGGAAGACACGGAATGGCCAACGGCACCGTAAAATGGTTCAACACAACCAAAGGCTTCGGCTTTATCGCTCCTGAAAATGGCGGCAAGGACGTTTTCGTCCACATCTCCGCTCTTGAGCGTTCCGGCCTGCGCGAACTGCCAGACAACACAAAAGTTACCTTTGAGCTTGAAGCTGGCCGTGATGGCCGCGAGAGCGCGGTTAACATCGAAATCGTCTAAGCGATTCTTTCGCTACGGATGGAAAAGGGCGTCTCAACCGAGACGCCCTTTTTGATTCTGGACCGAATGGTCCATAATTCACTGCTCAACACAGCTGCGTACTTAACCAGTTCCCGCGGCTTTGGTTGACTCCCCCACGATCGCGGCGTACACGCCATTCATTCCCGGAAGCTTGCCTTCCGGTCCTGCGGCTCTGTGCCAAGGATCGCCCTCCACCAGCGTGTTACGCCCGTGGGGGCGTTTGTGTATTGCGCTGCGGCTCCATATGTTTGGGGCAACTGATCGAGAATAAGGGGCCTTTGGGCATGTTTGAAAATCTCTCTGAACGCCTGTCTGGTGTCTTTGACCGCCTTACCAAGCAAGGCGCGCTCTCAGAGGATGACGTCCGCACCGCTATGCGTGAGGTCCGTGTCGCCCTGTTAGAGGCTGACGTTTCGCTGCCCGTCGCACGCGATTTCGTCAAAGCCGTTACGTCCAAGGCGACCGGCGCTGCCGTTACCAAATCCGTGACGCCCGGGCAGCAGGTCATCAAGATCGTCCATGATGAGCTGATCAACACGCTCTCGGGCGAAGGCGATCCCGGCGAGCTAAAGATCGACAACCCGCCTGCTCCGATCCTGATGGTCGGCCTACAGGGTTCGGGCAAGACCACCACTACAGCAAAGCTGGCCAAACGCCTGACCGAGCGTGAAGGCAAGCGCGTGCTGATGGCTTCGCTTGACGTGAACCGCCCTGCCGCGATGGAACAGCTGGCCATTCTTGGCACCCAGATCGGCGTTCAAACCCTGCCAATCGTCAAGGGTGAGACCCCCGTTCAAATCGCAAAGCGCGCCAAGCAGCAGGCCACGCTGGGCGGCTTCGATGTCTATATGCTGGACACCGCCGGGCGTTTGTCCATCGATGAACAGTTGATGGCAGAGGTCGAAGCCGTCCGTGACGTGGCCAACCCGCGTGAAACGCTTCTGGTGGTTGACGGCCTGACCGGACAAGACGCCGTCCACACGGCCGAAAACTTTGACGGCCAGATCGGGATCACCGGCGTTGTCCTGACCCGGATGGACGGCGACGGTCGCGGTGGTGCGGCCCTGTCCATGCGCGCCATCACCGGCAAGCCCATACGCTTTGTTGGCCTCGGCGAAAAGATGGACGCCATCGAAACCTTTGAGCCTTCGCGCATCGCGGGCCGCATCCTCGGGATGGGCGACATCGTCGCGCTGGTCGAGAAGGCGCAGGAAACCATGGAGATCGAGGCCCAAGAGCGCATGATGAAGCGCTTCCAGAAGGGTCTGTTCAACATGAACGACCTGAAGGGCCAGCTGGAACAGATGCAAAAGATGGGCGGCATGGAAGGCGTCATGGGCATGATGCCCGGCATGGGCAAAATGGCCAAGCAAATGGACAAAGCCGGGATGGATGATGGCATCCTCAAGCGGCAAGTCGCTCTCATCAATTCAATGACCAAGAAAGAGCGCGCCAATCCTGCGGTTCTTCAAGCGTCCCGCAAAAAGCGGATCGCGGCTGGCGCAGGCCTTGAAGTGTCTGAGCTGAACAAGCTGCTGAAGATGCACCGTCAAATGGCGGATATGATGAAGAAGATGGGCAAAGGCGGCATGATGAAGAAAGCCATGGCCGCTATGATGGGCAAAGGCGGCGGAATGCCAGACCCCAGCCAAATGGACCCAGCCGCGCTGGAAGCTGCCAGCAAACAATTGGGTGCCATGAAGGGCATGCCCGGAATGCCCGCCGGTATGGGCGGCCTGCCCGGTGGCTTGAGTGGTTTTGGCAAAAAGAAATGATCACCTGCACGATCACATATGAGATCGATCCAGATCAGGTGCCCGCCTTTGAAATCTATGCAAAAGCATGGATTCATTTGGTGAATACAATGGGCGGCACGCACCACGGCTATTTCCTGCCCCACGAGGGTGCAAATGACCGGGCTTGGGCTATGTTTTCGTTCCCGTCGCTTGCTGCATACGAAGACTACCGCACACAGATGGCCAACGACGCCGCATGTCAGCGGGCCTATGCCCACGCCCAAACGACGGGCTGCATTCGCCGCTATGACCGCACGTTCACGCGCCCCGTCCTGAGCGGCGCATCCCCCGAGGCGCTTGGTCTGTGATTTTGCCCGTCCTCACATTGACCCCGATCTTACGCCCGACATGCGGGCAAACGGCACACGGTGTCGCCAATAAATGGTGCGCCGCATGACCCTGTTGACACACATCCCCGTCACCCCTCGTGGCTATGAACAGGCGTTTTTCACCTCAGCCACTCTGCCTGTCCTAACGACTGAGCGTTTGTCCGTCCGCGCGCCCAGCCTTGATGATTTCGAAGTGTACGCAAGCATCGCATGTTCTGAGCGTGGCAAGCATTTTGGCGGCCCAAAAACCCGCGCCGCCGCATGGGCAGACTATGCCCAGATGTGCGCCACTTGGGTTTTGCGCGGCCATGGCATCTGGACAGTCACAGCTGATAGCGTGCCCATCGGATTTGTCCTAATCGGGACCGAACCGGGGGATGAAGCCCACGAGCTGGGCTTTATCTTCACCGATGATGGCGAAGGCCACGGGTATGCGCAAGAAGCCAGCAAAGCCGCCCTTTTGCATGCGCGCGACACACTACATCTGCCTGAGCTTGTGAGCTACATCCACACCAGCAACACCCGCGCCATTTCATTGGCCGAGCGGTTGGGTGCCAAACATCGCGGTAACCTGAATGGCAATCGAATTTACCGGTATTGGGGACCACGCGGATGATCGCACCAAGGCTCACCACTGACCGCCTGACCCTGCGCGCGCTTGGCCCCCAGGACGCCGAGGCGTTCGCGGCATTCTATGCCGATGCACGCTCATCCTTTGTGGGCGGCCCCATGAACGCAGAGCAATCGTGGCGGACCTTGGCTGGCGAAATCGGGCACTGGACCCTAAATGGCTTTGGCCGGTGGGCCGTGACCGAAACGGGCAGCGACACCTGTATCGGCTGCGTCGGGTTGTGGGCCCCACTGGGTTGGCCCGAGCCGGAAATCGGCTGGGACCTTTTCGAGGGCGCGACCGGCAAAGGCTATGCAACTGAGGCCGCTGAGGCCGCTCGCACCTACGCCTACGACACGCTCGGCTGGGACACGGCGATCAGCCTTGTGGCGAACGGCAATGACGCATCTGTTCGTGTGGCCACACGTCTTGGCTGCACGCCCGAGGGCACGTTTACTCATGCTCGGCTTGGCACGCTGACCATCTATCGTCACCCCAAGGTCGGAGTGTAATCGATGGGTCACCGTGATATCCCGGTTCTGCGCACCCGTCGCCTAGAACTGCGCGGCCCCAAGGCCGAAGATTATCCGAATTTTAAAGCCACCTTCACCAGCTATCGTGCGCGGTTCATGGGTGGACCATTGAATGAATACGAAAGCTGGATGCTCTATGCCGCTGAAATCGGTCATTGGGAAATCCGCGGCTACGGCATGTGGATGATCCACGACCGTGAAACTGGTGACACCTTGGGCATGGCAGGCGGCTGGAAGCCTGCAAGATGGCCTGAGGCAGAGCTTGCTTGGATCATCTGGCCCGAAGTCGCTGGCAAAGGTTACGCCCTAGAGGCCACCAACGCTGCGCGCACATACTTCTACGAACATGGCGGTTGGGACGGCGCAGTCAGCTACCTAGACCCCAAGAACCTAGACAGCATCCGGCTGGCCGAGCGTCTTGGCGCGCGCCGCGATAAGGATGCGGCAACCGTGGACGGCCACGATGTGATTTACCGCCATCCATCCCCTGCAGACTTGGACAACACACGTCTGGCTCACGGGATTGAAATGGAAATCGAACACTACGCAGATCCTGCGTTCAAACCGAAAGGCTACGCTCTTGACTAAAGACGTCGTAACCCGCGCCGCAGAAGTGCTTGCAGAGCACCGCGGCAGCATCGACCGGCTCGATGCCATACTCGTCTACACACTGGGCGAGCGTTTCAAACACACGCAGGCTGTGGGGCGGCTCAAGGCCACCCACGACCTGCCGCCCAGCGATCCGGCCCGTGAGGCAACGCAGATCGCTCGGCTCGAAGCCCTTGCGACCGAGGCCGATTTAGACCCCGAGTTTGCCAAGAAATTCCTGAACTTCATCATTCAGGAAGTCATCCGACACCACGAAGAACATCAAAAATAGCAGACACATACGTCTGAAAACGCCATTGATAGGAGAAACACCATGGCTATGAAAATCCGGCTCGCCCGCGGCGGTTCCAAAAAACGCCCCTTCTACCGCATTGTTGCTGCTGACAGCCGCATGGCGCGTGATGGCCGCTTCATCGAGAAGCTCGGCACATACAACCCACTGCTGCCCAAAGACAGCGAAGAGCGCGTGCAAATGAACATGGAACGCGTTCAGCACTGGCTGAGCCAAGGCGCCCAGCCCACCGACCGTGTGTCGCGTTTCCTTGAAGCCGCCGACGTGCTGCCCAAGAAAGAGCGCAACAACCCCAAGAAGGGTACACCGGGCAAAGCCGCTCAGGAACGCGCTGAAGAAAAAGCTGCCAAAGCTGCTGAGGCTGCCGAAGCTGCTGCTGCACCCGCTGAGGAAGCTGCTGCCGAGTAAGGCAGATGCGGACGTTTTCGCAGGCGTTCCAAGGGGAATTCCGGGACCTGTTGAAGTGGCGCCGTGATGTGCGCCGCTTTCGCACGGACCCGGTACCAGAGGATCTGCTGGCCGAGGCGCTTGATGCGTTTCGGCTTGCCCCCTCTGTTGGCCTCTCGGAGCCTTGGCGGATCGTACGCGTGGCAAGCCCACAGGCAAGGGCCGCAGCCCTTGCCAACTTTGAGGCCGCCAATGCAGATGCGCTGGCGACTTACGATGGGGCAGATGCCGACACCTACGCCTCGCTCAAGCTTTCGGGCATGCGCGAGGCGCCGGTGCAATTGGCCATCTTTTGCGATGAGACCGGCCTCAAGGGCAAAGGTCTGGGTAGAGCAACCATGCCCGAAATGCTTCGGTATTCCGTGGTTTCAGCCCTTACACTTTTTTGGCTTGAAGCCCGTGCAAAGGGCCTTGGCATGGGGTGGGTATCAGTCCTAGACCCTGACCAACTAACCCACGATCTGGATGTGCCTGCGGACTGGGCATTTGTTGCCTACTTGTGTGTAGGCTGGCCCGAGACCGTGGATGAAACACCAGAATTAGAACAACTCGGCTGGGAAGACCGGTCAACGGCGCTGGAGGTGCTGGAGC
>NZ_CEZFMW010000096.1:0-13830 GCF_982993085.1 Thalassobacter sp.
CCGGCATTGCCCGGATCAGGTTCGACGGGTCAGTGCAAGCACCTCTCAGCCCAATGGGCCCCCCGACGGATGCCTTATCCTTAGGGCAACGCGTTCGGGGGGGCAATGGCAAAGGTTCAGTGGTTGCGCAGGGAGGTCAATCGTTACTCAGTTGGGAGTAATTCGCGGAACACACCGATCAAGCCTTCTACGACGCCTTTCTCATTGGCAATCGGAACGCCCATACATTCGACCGGAACAACCTCTTGATTGCGACGTACGATCCGAAGCTTGTATTCAAACGGTTCATGCCTCTGAATTGCCGCTTCGACATAGGACGACACAAACCCAACGTCATCGGGATGATAGAAGCTGATCGCCTCGTTGAGCATTGGAATATATGTTTCGGGATCTTCGCCGTGAATGCGATAGACCTCACGTGACCAAATAGCCCGTTCGGTCGCGAAATTAACGCTCCAATATCCGATACCTGCAAGGTTTTGCAGCAGCTCTAGCTGTGCAAGGTGCTCTTTGGCCTCAAAAGTTGCTTTGCGCCGATCTGTGACGTTCGTGCCGACCGAGATGACAGAGGGCGCCTCCTCTGGGCCAGTCCGAAACTTAAACTGTTCCATCGACAGCCACACTGGGGCGGCATCTTCGCGGAACTGCATTTCGCTCTCTTCACGGACCGGCTCATCTGAGTCTTTCGCAAGGACTTCCGCGGTCGTTTCCAAAAAACGTCTGGCAGCCTTGCGGGGCAGGATGTCGGCCATGTTTTTGCCCACGGCTTGATGGCGATCTATACCTATCAATTCTGCGGCTTGCTGGCTGAGGCGCAGGATTTCACCGTTCGCGTCACGGTGAATCACGAGCAGCTGAGAGCTATCGAGGATCGTTTCCATTTCCCGCGCAAGCCCGGTGTATTCGGACACGCACAACGTCACACCCATGATCTGGCCGTTGGTATCGAAATAGGGCGCGCAGGTCAGGATGACCCGGTCGGTCCCTGCGGTGAATTCACGGGTGTCTGTCAGGCCCGTGCCCAAACACTCAAGACAGATCGGCCCCAGTGCCGGGAACCCATCGGGCAAAGTGCATTGGCTGATGTGAGGCGTGCTGAGCGGACGGCGCAGGTCAAACCGATCCCGCGCCTTGTAGGTGGCTTGGGTAATTTGAAGCGCGGTGTCCATCACCAGCACCGCAATCGGAGCGTTTTCGAGAACGCTTGTCAGTTCCGAGGTGCGATCGCGTAATTCTGAGGCTGTGACCTCTAACTCTTCGTTAACACTAATTAATTCTTCGTTGGTCGATTGCAGTTCCTCGTTGGAGGTTTCCAGCTCTTCGTTGGTGGCCTGCAATTCTTCGTTCGTAGATCGTAGTTCTTCGTTGAGCGACTGCAATTCGTCGTTGGAATTCTCCAATTCCTCGTTGCTTTGCTGCAAGGCTTCGCGGGTTGTGTCGACCTCACGCTCCAGCAGTTTGATACGTTGCTCGACGCTGGTTTCCGGCTCTGACGCCTGTCCATCGTTTGCGTCTTCTTCTAGGGGTTCCACTGGGGTGAACGTCAAAAGCGCGACGTTTTCATCGAGTGCGTCCGCAATAATGGGATAGACATCAAGGCGCACGTCACTCTCGCCAGAGGTGTCCAGCAAGTGCCGCACACCGGTGCGTTGTTGGTTGTTTTTAAACGCAATTGTCACAAGTGAGCGGGCTTCTTCCCGCAGGGGCGGGCGCAACAGGTCAAGGTGCATCTTGAGCGCTGATTTCTCGGTCATCTGCACATAGCTGCTGACGTCGCCATAGACCCGCTCAATGCTGAAATCGCGGGTCACCAGTAGGGCGTCCTTGCCCAGTGATTGCGCCAAAGCGTCGAACAGAGCTTTGTCGTTGCCGCCTTCTTGTGGGGGGGCAGGCTTGGTGCGCGCTTTGCGCCGCGATGGTTCGCCCTGATAGGAGGCATACTGTATCGCCCCCGTCAGCCGCAGCCCCCGTTTGCGAAAGATATGCGAAGAGGTCCGGTCGGGCATGAACATATGGTCCGAGCCGCCCGCCGTTTCTGCCTTGCCCACAAACAGCAGCGCATTGTCCTTGAGCGCGTAGTGAAAGCGCGACATGACCTTGGCCTGCAATGCTGCACCAAAATAGATCATCATGTTGCGGCAACATAGGAGGTCGATTTTTTGGAACGGGGGATCCTGCGCCACGTTGTGTTCCGAGAACAAGATAACGCCGCGCAAAGGCTCAATGATTTGCACCCCGTCTGGGTGTTGCGTCACGTATTTGTCGGCCAAGTCCTTGGGAATATCGTCAAGGGCGCTGGCGTTATAGACGCCGCGCCGCGCCACTTTTAGCGCGTCAACGTCAATATCTGTGGCGAAAACTTGGATGTGGGATTTGAGTGCGTCTTCCTGCACACCAAGTGCCTCGGCCAGCATCATGACGACAGAATAGGCCTCCTCACCGGTGGCACAGCCTGCAATCCACACCCGCAGTGGGCCAACATCGCGTGTGGCCAAAACCGCCGGCAGCAAACGGCGCAGCGACTCAAATTCTTCTGGATCGCGGAAAAACCGTGTGACCGAGATCAATAGATCCTTAAAGAGATCATCCACCGCCTCGGGTGTGTTGCGCAGGAAGGTGGCATATTCCTCTTTGGTTGGAATGCCCAAAGCCATCATGCGCCGCCCAATCCGCCGCGAGACCGTGGTTTGCGCATACTCCCGGAAATCCATCCGTGTGCGTGCCTGCACAATTTTCAGCACGTCGGAGTTGGTTTGCAGCGGTTCACGGCTTGACCGGAGCCCATCAAAATCACGTGGCACCGCGAGGATTTTCTCCAGATGCTTGCCGATATCCTTGGGGTTCATAACCAAATCGACACAGCCAGTTTGCACAGCCGCGCGGGGCATGCCGTCATACTTGGCGCTGTCGTTGTCCTGCGCGATGGTGATGCCCCCGGCTTCATGAACGGCCTGCAAGCCGTTGGCGCCATCACTGCCGGTGCCTGATAGGATAATGCTCATCGCGTTCTCACCGTAGCTTTCGGCGAGGCTCATCAAAAAGCGGTTCACAGAGGGCTTGGGCGCTGCGGGCTCAACGCTTGCGGGCAAGAGGCGCAACTTGCCATCGGCGACGATGATGTCGTTGTTGGGCGGCGTGATGTATATCACGTTCGGCCGTGGCACGACGCCGTCAGTGACCTTTTCCACTTCTAGCTGCGTTTGCCGGGCCACCAGCTCGGTCATCACCGACTTGTAATTCGGCGACATGTGTTGGACGACCACATAACTGGCGGGCACATCCATCGGTAGAGCAGCGACCAACTCACGCACTGCCTCTAGGCCCCCCGCAGAGGAGCCTATTCCAATTAACATCTTTACGGCCCGCATGGGGCTAGTTTCGTCTAAAGTCATGGTCACAATAATCCTTATGAACACATCCTAAGGCGGAGCGTTCGCGGCACACAACAATTTTAATGCGCAATGTGGTTGCTGCGTGCAGTTACTGGATACAGTTTGTTAATAATAAAGTGCCAACAGTTTACACTTTATTAACAAATTATCCATATCGTCTTAGGGGAATGGTCGTGAAGTAGGGGGTCTTGCCCATGTTGAATGCAAAGCAGATCGCAGAGAGAGCCTTTACTAGTCGAAAACTCATGATGTCGTTGACGGTAGAGCCTGATGGCACCCCGCGGATTGCTTCGTGCGAGGTGTTGGGCGATTCATATCGCAACCGAACCTCTTGGTACCGACCATGCTTGATTGATGAGGTGATGCAACCCCCCATCGCCGAGACCATTAGAAACTGCCTCGCAAAAATCTCCGGCACGTCCGGGGTCGTTTCATTGCCATCATTGTTGCACGAACATCCTGGCCTTTTGCTCAGCCATGCGCATGTCATCTCATCTCGGGATGATAACGACAAACTTGCGGTCATCCTGCGGTTCAAGACCTTTGTCGGCAGCTTATCCGAAGTATTTAGACCGCACGTGGATTTGGTCAACGGTCTGCCCGACGCGACGCTCGATTTGGCGGATCGGATCATGATGGATATTTCCATGCCGCTCCTGAACTTCCTCGCTCTCGATGAGGTTGGTGGCGTTTTGGGCCAAGAGGATGCCGAGCGAGTGGTCGCTCAACTGACAGAGCAAAGTCATGCCCTGCGGTTTCAGATTGAATTGATCAAACGTCATGTGGCTCGGCTTGAGGCATCTCGACGGGCCCCAACCGCGCGTTCGCGCGTCGGGATAAAGGGCACCTTCGAGCCTGTTGCCGGACTTCCTGCCAAGGACGTACCGCAAGATGCAGGTGATGTGGCTTCGGATGTCGTCCAAACCGTAATTACCACCCAGCAGACCAATGACTGTATGCAGCAGCCTGACGAAGATGTCGCCTACGTCGAGACGCGCCCCTCCGGAAACTGATCTGCCTTTCGCAGGCGTTTTTTGCATACGATTGCATCGCTCTACAAAATAGCTAATCTACCGGCAACGCCCAGCCAATCGGCCGGGCTTTTCCTTGTGTGATTTCGCACGCCCAGCCGGAGATTTTCCTTCATGACGCCCTCTCTTTCGCCTGCGCAAATGTCTGCGCGCATCGTTCGTTACGGCGAGTTGCGGCCTTGCAAAACCGCCTTCATTGACGCTCATACCCCCGGCTCCGACCAGAAAGAAAACTTCACAATCATTGGTGGCGGCGTCTCCGAAAGCCCGGATCAGCACGTGCACATCAATGACACACCGGGCTTTAATATTGGCGCGGCGGGGCAGCCGCCCAAATGCCGCAACTCGCTTCATTCTCACCGCACCGCGGAGGTGTTCTTTGTTCTCAAGGGGCGATGGAGGTTTTTCTGGGGTCGGTGGGGCACAGCGGGTGAGGTCGTCCTTGAAGAGGGCGATATCATCAACATCCCCACAGGCATTTTTCGCGGGTTTGAAAATATTGGCACGGATTACGGAATGATCATGGCCATTCTTGGCGGGGATGATGCCGGTGGCGGTGTGATCTGGGCCCCCCAAGTCATTGAGGATGCAAAGGATCACGGCCTTGTTCTTGGAGACAACGGCGCGCTTTATGACACGCACCAAGGCCAGAAACTGCCACAGGGTGTGGCGCCCATGCCCACGTTGAGTGAGCCGGAACTGCAGTCCTTTCCTGAGCCTACAACCGCCGATGTCGTGCCCCATCATGTCGCGCGCTACTGGGACCTGATGGCGTTGGCTGACAGGCAGCCTGCCAAGGTCATCGGCAAGGATGCCTGCCTGCGCGACCGCCCCGGGTTTGAGGTTGATTTCCTGACGCGGGGCTCCGCGCCCGACGCGGCTGAAACCCATGACACCCACACGGTGCTGATGCCGATGCGTGGCCACTGGCGTCTGACGTGGGATGGTGGCACAGAGGTTCTCAACCCCGGGGATACGTGCCTGCTGCCACCGGGTTTGCCGCATCACGTGGCCCCCGCCGTCACCGGCGAGGCGAGCCTCTACCGGGTGCGGGCCACAGACGACCCAGCGGGCGCAACGTTAAGGACCTGATTCATGCAAGACCCACAGCCCACCGCGAGCCACTTCGTTAATGGCGCCTACCTAGAGGATACCGCAGGCACCCCAATCGACGTGGTCTATCCGGCGACGGGCGCGGTCATTGCGCAGGTGCATGCGGCCACGCCCGCGGTGATCGATGCCGCGCTAGAGGCCGCTGCCGCGGGGCAAAAAATCTGGGCGGCCATGACCGGCACAGAGCGGGGGCGGATCCTGCGCCGTGCTGCCGACATGATGCGTGACCGCAACCGCGCCCTGTCAGAACTAGAAACGTTGGACACCGGCAAGCCGATGCAAGAAACGCTTTTGGTTGATGCAACCTCGGGCGCGGACGCATTGGAGTATTTCGGCGGCTTGGCGGGCAGTCTGACCGGTGAACATATCCCACTGGCGGGGGGTGACTTTGTCTATACCCGCCGTGTTCCTTTGGGGGTGTGTGTCGGGATCGGCGCATGGAATTACCCCACCCAGATTGCCTGTTGGAAAGGCGCGCCCGCGCTGGCCTGTGGCAACGCGATGGTGTTCAAACCGTCGGAGACGACGCCGCTTTGCGCGCTTAAGGTTGCAGAAATCCTGCATGAGGCCGGTCTGCCCGCAGGGGTCTACAACGTGGTGCAAGGCATGGGAGAGGTCGGGGGCGCGCTTGTGACGGACCCGCGCGTGGCCAAAGTCTCGCTTACTGGGTCGGTGCCTACGGGCCGCAAGGTTTACGCCGCTGCCGCCGAAGGCATGAAGCACGTTACTATGGAGCTGGGCGGAAAATCCCCTATGCTGATCTTCGATGATGCAGATCTCGAAAACGCCGTTTCCGGTGCGATCTTGGGTAATTTTTATTCCTCGGGGCAGGTCTGTTCCAACGGCACCCGCGTATTCGTGCAAAAGGGCATCAAGGAGGCGTTTCTGGCTCGCCTCAGCGAACGGCTTGCGGACGCTAGAATCGGGGATCCGATGGATGAGGAGGTCAGCTTTGGCCCCATGGTATCGGAGCGGCAGATGCGCATCGTCGAAGGCTACATCGACGCAGGCTTGAGTGAGGGCGCACGCCTTGTTACCGGCGGCAAGCAGCTAAAGCAGGAGGGTTTCTACCTGCCTCCCACGGTCTTTGCAGACGTCACGGATGACATGACCATTGCGCGCGAAGAGATCTTTGGCCCCGTTATGGCCGTGCTAGATTTCGAGGATGAGGCAGAGGCCGTCGCACGTGCGAACGACACACCGTTTGGTTTGGCTGCCGGCGTGTTTACCCAAGACCTGACACGCGGCCACCGGGTTATCGCGGCCCTCGAAGCAGGCACAGGCTATATCAACACTTACAACCTTGCCCCAGTGGAGGCCCCCTTTGGCGGGACCAAAGCATCAGGTGTCGGGCGTGAGAATTCCAAACTAGCGATTGATCATTATTCCGAGATGCGCTCGGTCTATGTCGCTATGAACAATGTCGAGGCACCATACTAATGAAAGCGGTCCAAAGAATTGCGCCTGTAGATAGCGTAAAATGGGTCGGAACTGCGGTCCAACCGGTGGGCTATGGGCTGACGGGAATGAACCTGAAGCCGTGGAGTGTGTATGCGTTTATCATAGGCATCGCGTTGTGGTTTGCCGTTGGTTTGATGTGGAAAGATAGCGCCATCATGGTGGTTCATGTTGGAGCGTTCATTTCGCTTGTGGCAGGTTATCTGAGCGCATGAGCATGACGGCGGATTACATTATTGTCGGCGCCGGATCGGCCGGATGCGCGTTGGCGTACCGGCTGTCTGAGGCGGGGGCGTCGGTCTTGATCATCGAATATGGCGGCACGGATATTGGGCCCTTTATTCAGATGCCCGCCGCCCTGAGTTATCCGATGAACATGTCGCGCTACGACTGGGGCTATCAGTCCGAGCCAGAGCCCCATTTGGGCGGGCGCAAGCTGGCCTGTCCACGGGGCAAGGTGATCGGGGGCTCATCGTCGATCAACGGGATGGTCTATGTGCGCGGGCACGCACGGGACTTCGATCATTGGGCCGAAAGCGGCGCGCGCGGCTGGGCCTATGCCGACGTCGCGCCCTATTACAAACGCATGGAGACGTGGCACGATGGCGGCCACGGCGGCGACGCCAGTTGGCGCGGCACGGATGGCCCACTGCACGTAAGCCGCGGCCCGCGTCGCAACCCGCTGTTCCATGCCTTTGTCGAGGCAGGGCGACAAGCGGGCTATGAGACAACGGGTGACTACAACGGGGCGCAGCAAGAGGGCTTTGGCCCGATGGAGCAGACCGTGCATAAGGGCCGGCGATGGTCGGCGGCGAATGCCTATCTGCGGCCCGCTCTCAAACGAGAAAACTGCGATCTTGTGAGTGGGTTGGCCCGCCGGATCATCATGCAAGACGGCCGCGCTGTTGGCGTTGAGATTGAGCGTGGCGGCAAGATCGAAGTGATCTCTGCCCGACGTGAGGTGATTGTATCCGCGTCCTCAATCAACTCGCCCAAGATGTTGATGTTGTCGGGGATTGGGCCTGCGGCGCATCTGGCCGAACACGGGATTGAGGTGGTCGCGGATCGCCCTGGCGTCGGCCAAAACCTGCAAGACCACCTGGAACTGTACATCCAAATGGCGGCTTCCAAACCGATTACGCTGTATCGGTATTGGAACCTGGTGTCCAAGGCGGGCATTGGTGTGCAGTGGTTGCTGTGGAAAGCGGGACTGGGCACATCGAACCAGTTTGAATCGGCGGCATTCATCAGGTCACGCGCGGGCGTTGAATACCCAGATATTCAGTATCATTTCCTACCTCTTGCAGTGCGTTACGATGGCCAAGCGGCGGCCGAGGGGCACGGTTTTCAGGCCCATGTCGGGCCGATGCGATCCGCATCTCGGGGGGCGGTGACGCTTGCTGGTAGTGACCCTGCACAGGCGCCCAAGATCCAGTTCAACTACATGTCTGACCCCCAAGATTGGGAGGATTTCCGAACCTGTATTCGGCTGACCCGAGAGATTTTCGGACAAGACGCGTTCAAGCCATTTGTAAAGCATGAGATCCAGCCCGGAGAGGCCGTGCAAAGCGATGCTGAATTGGATGCCTTTATCGCAGAACATGTCGAGAGCGCGTATCACCCCTGTGGCACCTGCAAAATGGGTGCTGTGGACGATCCGATGGCCGTGGTTGACCCGGAATGTCGAGTGATCGGTGTAGACGGTTTGCGCGTGGTCGACAGCTCAATTTTTCCGCGGATCACCAACGGTAATCTGAATGCGCCTTCAATTATGGTGGGCGAAAAGGCGAGTGATTTGATTCTTGGCCGTGATCCACTGCCCCGCGTGAATGCAGAGCCGTGGGTGCATCCGGATTGGAAAACAACGCAGCGATAGGCGCCTAAAGGTCGCTCCAACAGGGCAGCGTGTCACCAGGTGCAGTGGTTGCGGCATGTACGCCGCGTGCAATCGCGCGTGCAAGGCAGGTGGCCGCCGCATGACCTAGCCGAAGCGGGTCCCACACCGGGTCCGGTAAAGGGTGTGTGCCCGTGGCCGCCGCAAATACCAGATCACCATCCATCGGCGTATGGCTGGGCACGAGTGCCCGGGCCATCCCGTCATGGGCGGCTGTGGCCATGCGCTGGGCCTGTGCTTGGGTCAGGACCGCGTCGGTGGCCACGATTGCGATGGTGGTATTCTCGCCCAATCGGGTCTCGGGGTAGGGTTCTTCGCTTGGGTCGGGCAGGGGGCCCTGACCCAAGCCGCCGAACTCGGCGGCCATCTCCCATGGGGCGGCCCAAAAGTGTCGCGTGCCCGGCAGGGTCGCAGAGCCCAATGCGTTGACCGCCACGAGTGCTGCGACCGTTGCGCCGCATTCTAGAACCAGCGAGGCTGTGCCCAAGCCGCCTTTGAGGGTTTGGGTGGTGGCACCCGTGCCCGCGCCGACCGTGCCGATGGGCACTGGAGCATCCGAGGCCGCGTCGAGTGCTGCGCGGCCAAGAGCTTTGTAAGGGTTTTCGACCCAATTCTTTTCACCGCCGTTGAGCAGATCAAACAGGATTGCGCCGGGCACGATCGGGACCTTTTGCCCGCCCACATCAAAGCCCCGTCCCTGTGCGCGCAAGGCGTCTGCCACGCCCGAGGCCGCATCGAGGCCAAAGGCCGAACCACCCGAGAGTACCAGTGCATCGACCTCTTGGACCATTTTGTCAGGTGAGAGGAGGTCCGTTTCGCGGGTGCCGGGTGCCCCACCCATCACGTGGACCGAGGCCACGAAAGGCTGCGCGCCGAGCAGGACTGTCACCCCGGATTTGAGGCCCTCGTCCTGTGCGTGGCCCACGGTGAGGCCTGCGATATCGGTGATTGAGTTCTTGGGGCCGGGACGCATGGTTGGCGGATCCTTGTGGTGGGTGATGGGGTGGAACTGGGGGGCTCACCCCCCAGACCCCGAGGATATTTGGAAACCAAAGAAGTGTTTCGTCACTCTTTGGGGAGAGGCGCGCGGGTAATTTGGGCGGGAAAGGTGCCCAATGTGCACAAATGGTCGGTGGGGGTGAGCGGGCCGCCGGATGCGGGCAAAAAGGCGATGAGGGTTTGGGCGGTGGGAATGTTTTGGCAAGTGTCGGCAGTGAACCATTGGGCGAGGCGCGCGGGTTGGTTCGATTGGATCACCTCAACGTGGTCGAGATCGAGGTTGATGCCTTGGGCCTGCGCGGCATCCAACAGGTGGGCGAAGGCGAGGGGTTGGGAGGCGAAAGTGCCGCCCATCAAAGTGATGTTACAGTCGAGTTTCATATGCAGCGTCCGCCGTCGACTTCGAGTGCGACGCCGGTGATCATGCTGGCCTCGGGGGAGCAAAGGAATGCGGCGGCGTTGCCCATGTCTTGTGGCGTGGAGAAACGACCCAAGGGGATCGTGGCGAGGAACTTGGCGCGCATTTCGGGAGTGTCTTCGCCCATGAAACTGGCCAGAAGCGGTGTATCGCCCGCCACTGGGTTGAGGCAATTCACCCGGACACCAGAGGGGGCGAGTTCGACGGCCATGGCCTTGGTTGCAGTGATCATCCACCCCTTGGAAGCGTTGTACCAGTTGAGATGTGGCCGCGGTGAGACGCCTGCGGTGGAGGCGATGTTGAGAATTGCGCCTGTGCCTGCGGCCTTCATGTCTGGGACGAAGGTGCGCGCGCTAAGGTAGACGGATTTGGCGTTAACGGCGAGGACGCGGTCGAAGTCATCTTCGGTGATCGTTTCCATCGGGGCGGGCAGGTGGGTGATGCCTGCATTGTTCACAAGGATGTCGAGGTGGCCCCAGTGCTGAGCCACAAGGCTGTGGAGTGCTGTCCAATCATCGCCGCGCGTGACATCGGCCTGAGCGGCGATGCCGTTGATTTGGTTCGCGATGTCCCGTGCGCCGTCGAGGTTGATGTCGGCAACGAGGACGCGCGCACCCTCAGCCGCGAATGTCCGCGCAATGCCTGCGCCGAAGCCCGAAGCACCGCCGGTGACGAGAGCGGTCTTGCCGCTGAGACGAGCGGTCATGTGCGTGCCCCGGCGGGCAGGCGTGTGGCGCGTGCCATTGGGAAGAAGGCGAAGAGTGTGCCGAGAATTCCGCCTAAGTAGCTGGCATCATGCATGAACCCCGCGCGGAAGTATTCGGGCGCGGGCACATCGACTGGTGGAGTGAGCAGAGCTAAACCTGTGGCAACGTAGGCAAAGCCCGCGCCAAGGCCTAGCAGCGCGCAGATTGCGGCTGTCATCACGACAGTAATGATGGCACCGATGCCGCCCGCCCAAAGCGCACCGGTGGTTGGAGAACGCATCAGACCATAGCCAAGCACGGGAAGCCCCGCGACGAGGCCCATCCACCAACTGGCTTGCCAGCCGACGAGGGCGGCCCCAGCACGGGGCGAAATATCGGATGGGGTTCCGAATTGGAGGAATTTGAAGTCGGTGAAATAGCCCGGGCCGACCGAATAGCTGAGCTGATTGTGGACGGCCCCAAAGATGCCTGCGGACAGCGCGGCCAGCAGCATCAGCACTGCAAAAGCCCCGATTTTTCCACCCGGTGTTTGCTTGAACATGAACACCCCCCCTTTTGTGCCCATGACGCTAGCAAGGGCCCGCGTCTAGAGCAATCATGCAGAGCATATGGGTGCGATTGGTTCGCTAAGCTAGGTTTGCGACAGGCCCATAAAGGCTGCAGCGCGTTCTTCGCGGGTTAAGACGCGGGCCTCACGGACAGGGGTGCCGGTTTCATCGAAAAAGGGCGTTTCGCGCCATGTTCCTGTGATCCATGATTTGCCCATCCGGCCCATCATGGAGGTCAGCATCGGGCGCAGGCCTTGGTGCGTGACCTTGCCCGAAGGTGTTTTGACAAAGCCGCGAGCGATGATTGGGCCTAGCTCAACCTCATGGTTTTGGATGATTCCCGCGGCGACGCCGGTGAACGCCATGCCCCGGCGGCTTGTGGTGTTGAACAGCGGGGTTGAGCAGCATTTAGCGTACCAGCGCATCAACCCCTTTGGCGATAGACGCAGGAGCGCGAGGTTTTCACCGCCTTTGTCGATCTTGATTTTGTCGGGAGTGGTTTGGAACAACTCAACCCCTTCTGCGCCGGGGTCGGTATGGCCTAGTGCGACCAGATTGGCGCGGCAGTCGTCGCAATGGCACACGATGTGTGTGCCGTCGCGCGCGTCAACGTCCACCAGCCGGCCCGCCAGTTCACCGCAAGAGCAGGCGAAATGGAGGGTGCGACGGCCGGCCATTTACTTGACGGCCTTGAGCGATGGTTTGTCGGTCGATGCAGGCTCAGACGCGGTGGGGGCGGCCGTCTCATTGCCAGCTTCTTGCGCAAGCTTCGACTTGGCTTTGGCTTTGCATGCGGGCGCCTCGGCCTCGGTTGCGTTTGCGTCGATGAAATCAAGCACAAGCGGGCGGATGTTGTTGCGCCAGCTTTTGCCTGCAAAAATGCCGTAGTGGCCAGCCTCGGGTTCAATGTAGGAGGCTTTTTTGCTGTCGGGCAGGCCAGTCAGCATGTCGAGGGCGGCCACGCATTGGCCCGGTGCCGAGATGTCATCTTTGCCACCTTCAACCGTTTTCACGGCCACGGTCGTGATTTTGCCGATGTCGATACGCTTGCCCTTAACGGTGAACTTGTTTTGCGCGATCTCTAGGCCCTTAAAGATACGCTCAACCGTCGAGAGGTAGAATTCGGCGGTCATGTCCATCACGGCGAGGTATTCGTCGTAGAACTTGTTGTGTTTGTCATGCTCGGCGGCGTCGCCATTGGCCACGCGCATCACCTGATTGTAGAACGCTTTTGAGTGGGTCTCGGCGTTCATGGACATGAAGGACGCAAGTTGCAGCAGGCCGGGATAAACCTTGCGACCCACGCCTGCGTATTTGAAGCCTACGCGCTGGATCATGCTTTCTTCGAGCTGGCCCATGGTTACGCGGCGCCCAAAGTCTGTCACGTCGGTTGCCGCGGCATCAGGGTCGATTGGCCCCCCGATGAGGGTCAGGGTGCGGGGCTGTGCTGCGGGCTCTTCTTCGGCGAGGTAGGCAGTGGCCGCCAGCGTGAGGGGTGCGGGTTGGCACACGGCGATAACGTTTACCTCAGGGCCGAGGTGTTTCATGAAATCAACTAGGTAGAGTGTGTAATCCTCGACATCGAATTTCCCGGCCGAGACTGGGATATCACGGGCATTGTGCCAGTCGGTCACATAAACCTCTGCGTCAGGCAGAAGGGACACAACGGTGGAGCGCAAAAGTGTCGCGTAGTGGCCGGACATGGGCGCGACCAGCAGGACCTTGCGCGGCATTTCTGCCCGGCCCTGTACTTGGAAATGGATCAGATCGCCAAATGGTTTTGCAACGGCGGTTTCGACATCCACGAGGTGATCACGGTTGTCAGTGCCCACAACGGAACCGATGTTCCAGTCGGGTTTGGCAACCATGCGGTCAAAGCTGCGCTCTGTGACTTCGCCCCACGCGGCCATCATCTTGAACGCCGGGTTGGGGACCATCGCAAATGCGGGATACGAGGCTATGGCCCGTGCAGAGGCACCCATCCATGCATTGGTGTTGCGCATGGTTTCCATCATTTCGTAGGGAATTAGGTACTTCATCAAGGGGACTCCGGCTTATGGGGCACCAACTTCTTTACCCCGGGTTAATTCGTCGCTTTGCCCCCTCGCCAAGGCTCTGCTAGTTAGCAGTCGCAGCATTGGGGAAAAAAAGCAAGTCATGACTGACGATTCATCAGCCGACGCCGAGACCGGCGACACACAAGATAATGCGGCTTTGTCCCGTTTGAACGAGAATATCCACAAGATGGAGGAGCTGTCCAAGCGTTTGGC
>NZ_CEZFMW010000097.1:0-2547 GCF_982993085.1 Thalassobacter sp.
GGTGACGTGTTCTACCTTCACTCCCGGCTTCTGGAACGTTCGGCTAAACTGAACGAGGACTACGGTTCGGGCTCGCTGACTGCTCTGCCAGTCATCGAAACCCAAGGTGGCGACGTTTCGGCGTTTATTCCAACCAACGTGATTTCGATCACTGACGGTCAGATCTTCCTGGAAACGGAACTGTTCTACCAAGGTATCCGTCCTGCTGTGAACACTGGTCTGTCGGTGTCCCGCGTTGGTTCGTCGGCGCAAACCAAGGCGATGTCCTCGGTTGCGGGTCCAGTGAAACTGTCGCTCGCGCAGTACCGTGAGATGGCTGCATTCGCTCAGTTCGGTTCCGACCTTGACGCCGCAACCCAGCAGCTGCTGGCCCGTGGTGCCCGTCTGACTGAACTGATGAAGCAGGCTCAGTACTCGCCACTGACCAACGCCGAGATCGTTTGTTCGATCTTTGCCGGTACAAACGGCTACCTTGACAAAATCGACGTCAGCGAAGTTGGCCGGTTTGAGCGTGAAATGCTGTCGTTCCTGCGCAACAAGCACCAGGACACTCTCGATTGGATCACCAACGATGATCCAAAAATCAAGGGTGACGCAGCCGACCGCCTGAAGGGTGTTCTTGACGCCTTCGCCGCGACGTTCGCTTAAGGTAGAGCATCATGCCCAACCTTAAGGACCTCAAAAATCGGATCGAGAGTGTGAAAAGCACTCGGAAGATCACGAAAGCCATGCAAATGGTGGCCGCCGCAAAATTGCGGCGGGCACAGGATGCTGCTGAGGCCGCACGCCCCTACACTGACCGCTTCAACGCCGTGATGGCGGGGCTGGCGGCTGGTGTGAGTGGTTCAGACACGGGTCCCAAGCTTCTGGTGGGCACTGGTTCCGACCAAGTGCAACTGCTGGTCGTTATGACCTCAGAGCGTGGACTGTGTGGTGGCTTCAACGGCAACATCGCCAAAATGGCCCGTGCTCGCGCCAACGAATTGTTGGCTGCTGGTAAAACGGTCAAGATTCTCACAGTCGGCAAAAAGGGTCGTGAGGCCCTCAAGCGTGACTTTGGCAATCTGTACATTGGCCATGTGGACCTGTCGGAAGTGAAGCGCCTTGGATACGGCAACGCACAGGACATCGCACGCGGCATTCTTTCTCGTTTCGACGAAGAAGAATTCGACGTGGCCACGATTTTCTACGCCCGTTTCCAGTCCGTCATCAGCCAAACTCCAACGGCGCAGCAGATCATTCCTGCCGCGTTTGAGGATGCCGGTGCGGGCGAAGAAAACACGCTTTATGACTACGAGCCCAGCGAAGAAGCCATCTTGGCCGACCTGCTGCCCCGTGGCGTGGCGACACAAATCTTCGCGGCCTTGTTGGAAAACGCCGCCTCCGAGCAGGGTGCACGGATGTCCGCCATGGACAACGCGACCCGCAACGCAGGCGAAATGATCGACAAACTGACCATCCAATACAACCGGTCGCGTCAGGCTGTCATCACCAACGAGCTTATTGAAATCATCTCGGGCGCTGAAGCGCTCTAAATCTGGAGATACCCGATATGGCAAACCCTACCGGAAAAATCACCCAGGTCATCGGCGCCGTCGTCGATGTTCAGTTCGAGGGCGACCTGCCTGAGATTCTGAACGCCCTGAAAACCCAAAACCAAGGCAAAGACCTCGTTCTCGAAGTGGCCCAGCACCTTGGCGAAAACACAGTGCGCGCCATTGCTATGGACGCCACCGAAGGCCTCGTGCGTGGTCAAGCTGTTGAGAACACTGGCGGTCAGATTTCTGTACCCGTGGGTTCCGCAACACTGGGGCGCATCATGAACGTCACCGGCGACCCCGTTGATGAAAAAGGCCCCGTGAACGCAACTGCGACACGCGCCATCCACGGCGATGCACCTGAGTTTGACGAGCAGTCCACCGAGACTGAAATCCTCGTGACAGGCATCAAAGTGATCGACCTTTTGGCCCCCTATACCAAGGGTGGTAAAATTGGTCTGTTCGGCGGTGCCGGCGTTGGCAAGACCGTTCTGATCATGGAACTCATCAACAACATCGCAAAAGTGCACTCGGGTCTGTCCGTGTTCGCTGGTGTGGGTGAGCGGACCCGTGAAGGGAACGATCTGTACCACGAGATGATCGAATCTGGCGTTATCGTTCCCGACGATCTGGAAAAATCCAAGATCGCACTGGTCTACGGCCAGATGAACGAGCCTCCCGGTGCGCGTATGCGGATCGCTCTGTCCGGCCTGACACTGGCCGAGCAGTTCCGCGACGAATCCGGTTCGGACGTTCTGTTCTTCGTGGATAACATCTTCCGCTTTACACAGGCTGGTTCCGAGGTGTCCGCGCTTCTGGGTCGTATTCCTTCTGCTGTGGGCTACCAGCCGACACTGGCAACCGACATGGGCGCCATGCAGGAGCGTATTGCCTCCACGAAGTCCGGTTCGATCACTTCCGTGCAAGCCGTTTACGTGCCTGCGGATGACCTTACCGACCCTGCACCTGCAACATCGTTTGCGCACCTTGATGCGACGACCGTTCTGGA
>NZ_CEZFMW010000097.1:2647-13824 GCF_982993085.1 Thalassobacter sp.
CCGACCCTGCACCTGCAACATCGTTTGCGCACCTTGATGCGACGACCGTTCTGGACCGTTCGATCTCGGAAAAAGGCATCTACCCGGCTGTGGACCCACTCGGTTCCACGTCGCGTCTGCTGGATCCGCTGATCATCGGTGATGAGCACTATAAAGTCGCCACAGACGTTCAGCAGGTGCTTCAGCGTTACAAGTCGCTGCAAGACATCATTGCCATTCTCGGCATGGACGAACTGTCCGAAGAGGACAAACTGGCCGTGGCGCGTGCGCGTAAACTGGAACGCTTCCTGTCCCAGCCGTTCGACGTGGCGAAGGTCTTCACCGGTTCTGACGGTGTGCAGGTTCCTCTTGAGGACACCATTGCATCGTTCAAAGCGGTTGTGGCTGGCGAGTACGATCACCTCCCCGAGAGCGCCTTCTACATGGTTGGTGGCATCGAAGAAGTGAAAGCGAAAGCTGAAAAACTGGCAGCGGAGGCAGCCTGATCATGGCCGCTTCGCTCCAATTTGATCTCGTTTCGCCAGAACGGAAGCTTGCTTCCGTCGAGGCGACCGACATCCAGATCCCAGGCGCGGATGGGGACATGACGGCTATGGCCGATCACGCTCCCACAATCACAACGCTGCGCCCCGGTATCTTACGGGTCATCACGGCCTCTGGCGCGGATGAGTACCTCGTGACTGGTGGTTTCGCGGAGATTACTCCGACGGCCACGTCCGTTCTGGCTGAACAGGCTATGCCCGTGAGCGAAGTCACGGGCGCGATCATGGACACCCTGATCGCCGACGCTGAGGCTGCTGGCTCTTCGGATGAGGCTGCCAAGGTGGTCTCGGACATGCAGGCAGCACGGGCGGCTCTGAACGTCTAAGCAAGCTACCCTCGCTAAAAATACAAAACCCCCGCTCTTATGAGCGGGGGTTTTTCTTTGGGCGGATGCTGAAACAAAAAAGCCCCGCATGCCGTATGGGACGCGGGGCTGTCTAATTTTTGACTATTTTCAGCCGGGTTTATTCCGCCGCGAGGCCGGTCATTCCACGGGGATAGAGCGGCTCATAGATTGGCTCCAGGGTCGCTGTATCAAATAGCGAAGACACTGACGTGCCGTTCCAAATATTTAGGATCGCTTGGGCAAACATCGGTGCGGTGGGCACGATGCGGATGTTCGGGCAGGCTTTGATGGGATCAGTGGCTTGGATCGAATCTGTGATAACCAGCGACTTCATCACCGAGTTGGTGATCCGCTCAACCGCAGGGCCCGACAGCACGCCGTGGGTGATGTAGCTGTGCACTTCGGTAGCGCCTGCTTCGATCAGGACCTCTGCAGCTTTGCACAGGGTGCCTG
Source organism: Thalassobacter sp. (assembly GCF_982993085.1). Taxonomy (NCBI): domain Bacteria; kingdom Pseudomonadati; phylum Pseudomonadota; class Alphaproteobacteria; order Rhodobacterales; family Roseobacteraceae; genus Thalassobacter; species Thalassobacter sp. The sequence continues at coordinate 3,990 of NZ_CEZFMW010000097.1, forward strand.
CCGTGTCACAGATGTCATCCACGATGATACATTTCTTACCGCGCACGTCGCCGATCACGGTCATCTCAGCAATCTCACCGGGTTTTTCGCGGCGTTTGTCGACGATGGACAGAGGGGCCTTGATCCGGGTCGCTAGTTCGCGCGCGCGGGCCACGCCGCCGACATCGGGGGACACGACCATGACGTCCGACATATTGCCCGCAAAGTGGTGCATGATATCGAGCGCAAAGATCGGTGAGGCATAGAGGTTATCGACCGGAATGTCGAAGAAGCCTTGGATCTGGGCCGCGTGTAGGTCCATTGTCAAAACCCGCTCGATCCCGGACTGGGAGATCAGGTTCGACACCAGCTTGGCCGAAATCGGTGTGCGCGCCTTGGTGCGGCGGTCCTGACGGGCGTAGCCAAAGTAGGGGATCACAGCGGTCGCACGGCGGGCCGAAGAGCGTTTCATCGCATCGGCAATGATCAACAGTTCCATCAGGTTGTCGTTGGCCGGGTTTGAGGTCGGCTGGATGATGAACATATCCTCGCCGCGTACGTTTTCATATACTTCGACGAAAATCTCACCGTCGTTAAACCGCTCAACCCGTGCATCCACGAGACCAACGGTCATTCCGCGGTGCATCGACATGCGCTTGGCGATTGATGCGGCCAATTCAGGGTTAGCGTTTCCGGAGATGAGTTTGGGATCTTGCGCGGGCATGGCAGGGCCTTTCGAGGAGGCGCGGTCTATTAGCGACTCGCGCCCGGATGACGTTGACACCGCCTAGCACGGGCCTAGTGTTCGGGCAAACCAAAGCAGGGAGGCCAGCATGGCCCATATAGACTACTTCTTCTCTACGCTTTCGCCTTACACCTACCTGACAGGCACCCGCCTAGAGGATGTGGCCGCCAAACATGGGGCTACCATCACCTATAAGCCACTTGATACCATGACACTTTTCACTCGGACCGGTGGACAAGCGCCCAAGGATCGGCATCCCGCGCGGCAAGCTTACCGCTTGGTTGAGATGCGCCGTCAGGCCGCGCAGCAAGATATGGCAATTAATCTGAAACCTGCGCATTGGCCCACGAACCCAGCGCCTTCAAGCTACGCAATTATCGCCGCACAAAAAGCAGGCGGTGGGGATCTGGGAGCATTGGTGCAAGGCATCTTGCGCTCGGTCTGGGCTGAGCAAAAGGATGTTGCAGACGATGCTGTCGTCGCTGACGCGCTTGAGGCCGCAGGCTTTGACCGGGGCTTGGTGAATGCAGGCCTCTTGGAAGGGGCTGAGGAATACGCAGCTAACCTCGAAGAAGCCGTGCGCCGCGATGTGTTTGGCGTGCCTTTCTTTATTGTCGGGGATGAGCCGTTTTGGGGCCAAGATCGGATTTCCGATCTGGATCATTATCTCGGAACGCTCTGAATGACGCGGCCGCTGTTGGCGTTACATGCGATGTTCATGCATGGTGCGGCAATGGCCCCATTGGCTGAGGCCCTTGGGCGCGAGAGTATTGCGCCCGGGCTGCCCGGTCACCGGCGGGGTCCTCCGTGGGTGGAAAGCCGGGACTATATGGAACAAGCCGTCGACGCTGCATTTGCGGCCATGCCGGATGAACCCATTGATGTGTTTGGTCATAGTCTTGGTGCAACGGTGGCCCTGCATGTCGCGGTTGCGCGACCTGAACAGGTGCGCAGCCTGACTATATTTGAGCCCGCCTTGTTTGCGGTGGCAAGCGGTGCGGCGCTAGACGATTACCTAAATGCGATGGAGGTCGTGAGCCGAGCGCTTGAAGCAGGGCGCGACGGCACTGCGGCTGCTGAATTTCACGCACATTGGGGCACTGGTGCTGCGTGGGAAGATTTACCCACTAACCTGCGCAAGACGATCCTGCGGTTGATCCCGCTCGTTGCTGCAACTGAACCCGCCGTCGTGCATGATAAGCACGGCCTACTACCACAGTTGCGGACGTGCCCGGTGCCTGTCTTGGTGCTTCAGCAGGAGGCGCATCAACAACTACCCGTAATGGCGTCGATTTGTGAAGGTTTGCGCGAGCTTCTGCCAAACGTCACCGTGCGGTCTGTCGTGGGTGAAGGGCGCCATATGTTGCCCGTCACCGCGCCTCAGGCAGTGGCGGCTGAGGTCGCGGCGTTTTGGGCATCTTTACCCTGAAGCAGGGCTAACAGGGCGTCCACTTCGTCTTCAGTCTTGGACCAGTCACAGACAAACCGTGCAAGGATCCTATCGCCGTTGTCGTCCGACAGGGAGTATTGGGCGCCACCTGCAAACGCGCGGTCGTGCGCCTGTTTTGGCAGCCGTGCAAAGATCATGTTGCCCGCAGGATCAGCCTCAAGCCGTGCGCCGATTTTCCGTAGGCCCTGAGCCAGACGCTGGCCCGCTGCATTTGCCTGTGCCGCCAGCTGAAGCCATAGATCATCGTGCAAATAGGCTTGCATCTGTGCCGCAAGAAAGCGGTTTTTGGACCACAGATGCCCCGCACGTTTGCGCCGAAACTGGGCCTGTTGCGCCATGGCAGGGTCTCGGATCACGATGCCCTCTACCCCCATGCAGCCGTTCTTGGTGCCCCCGAATGAGATTATGTCAAACCCTTGCGCCATATCGGCTGCGGTGCAGCCAAGGGCCGCGCAAGCATTGGCAAAACGCGCGCCATCAAGGTGCGTGTAAAGCCCATATTCGCGCGCAATTTTCGTGAGCGTGCGCAGCTCATCTAGGGTGTAGATCGTGCCCAATTCCGTGAGGTTCGTCAGCGAAAGCGCCCCTCGCTGGATTGAATGGAGGTCGGTGCCCACGCGATCAATCGCTGCGCGCAAGTTGTGGGGACAGATTTTTCCATCCGCCCCGTCCACAAGGGTCAGTTTAGCGCCGCCGGAATAAAACTCTGGCGCGCCGCATTCATCCAGTTCGATATGAGAGGCCCGGTGACAAAAAACGGTCTCATAGGGCTGTACGAGCGTCGCGAGTGCCAGTGCATTTGCAGCCGTGCCCACGGTGACCAGCAGGGTCGTCGCCTCGGGCATGTTAAACGCGCGTCGGATGCCTGCTGTCACTTTGTCCATCGAGGGATCGTTGCCATAAGGCATGGCCCCGCCGGTGTTGGCCGCAAGCATCGCTTCCATGATCTTTGGGGCAACGGGTCCCGTGTTGTCAGAGGCGAAGTTGAGGTTCATGGCAGCTACTCGTCTTGCTGGGTTGGTGCGTCGTGACCCAATGGTTCATCGATTAGGTGATCTTCCCAGTCTTCTTCATCGACTTCAAACTCTGGGATTGTCCAGCCGCGCACGGACACGCCTGCGCGGTGGACGCTGTCCGCATCACCGGTCAAAAGAGGGTGCCAAGCGGGTAGCGGCTTGCCCTCATATAGCAGCCGATAAGCACAGGTTTGGGGCATGAAATACGCCACATCCGGCAGCGTTTTTGGGGTAAGAACCACGCATTCGGGCACAAATTGTTTGCGGATCGGGTACTGGGCGCATTGGCAGGTTGCATCATCTAATAACCGACATGCGATACGAGTGAATGCGACTTCGCCGGTGTCTTCGTCTTCTAGTTTGTTGAGGCAGCACTTACCGCACCCATCGCAGAGCGATTCCCACTCCTCTTGCGAGAGCTTGTTGAGGGGGCGTTCCCAGAACTGCATGGCTACATGTCCCGTAGGATGGCACGGGCCTGTTGGCAGTCGGCATCCATTTGGGCGATCAGGGCGTCAATGCCGTCGAATGACTGCTCGGGACGTAGAAAATCAACCAAGCCGACCGACAGCGGTGTGCCGTAAAGATCGCCTTTGAAGTCGAACAAAAAAGTCTCAAGGTTGGGAACCGAGCCGTTGAACATAGGACGGACACCAAGCGAAGCCGCGCCATGGTAGCTGCCCGCATAGGGTCCCTCTAGGACGTCAACAAGAACGGCGTAGGTGCCTAGTTTCGGCAGATGCAGGCCGTCGAGGTTCATGTTCGCGGTTGGAAAGCCCAACTCACGGCCCCGTTTTTCACCATGCACAACGGGGCCGTCCACGCGGTGCCAGTGGCCCAACATAGCGGCCGCCGCGCGGGGATTGCCGTCACTTAGGGCTCTGCGGATATTGGTTGAGGATACTGCCGCGCCGGTGTCACCCTGCAGGATATCGGCAACGATGACCTCAAAGCCGAACTCAGCGCCAAAGTCCTTGAGGGCTGCGACATCGCCTGCGCGCCCTTTGCCAAAGCAGAAATCCGCACCGACCACGACACGGGATAGGCCAAGCCCATCCGCGAGGACCGATTTGGCGAATTCACGCGCGGTTAGGCTGGATAGGTCCGAATTAAAGCTCAACTCGAACAGCGTTTTCACGTCTAACTTTGCCAGTCGATTTGCCCGTGCCGTCGCCGACATCAGCCGAAAGGGTGGGGCGTCAGGGAAAAATACTTCACGCGGGTGAGGTTCGAACGTCAAAACCCCTAAGGGGCCGGGGCCTTTGCGGGCTAAATCTAAGACTTTCTGATGTCCAAGGTGGACCCCATCAAAATTGCCAATAGCCACCGAAGCGCCTCGGTGACTGGCATGAATGTTTTGATATTCCCGGAGTATATCCATGAGCGTGACCTAGCCGCGTGAGCCGGGTCATGCAAGCCGTGTAGGGTCAGTCAAATTTCCGCGATGGCGCGAGAACGATTGCCTCACCCTTGAGGACTTTCTTGCCGTCGATCTCACAATGGGTGTCCATCGTTACACGACGCTTTCCCAAATCCATGTCCGTGACGGTTACAACCGCGTTCACCATGTCGCCGGGGCGGACGGGGGCAAGAAACTTGAGGCTTTGCCCCAGATAAACAGTGCCGTGACCGGGCAATTGCTCGCCAATGACAGCCGAGATCAGGCCCGCTGTCAGCATGCCGTGGGCGATCCTACCTTCAAAAATGGTGTCGCGCGCGTAATCGTCATCAAGGTGCACTGGATTATGATCAGTCGAGACCTCGGCAAAAAGCTCGATATCGCGATCGGTGATCACTTTGCGCAAAGAGCGCGACATACCGATTTCGATATCTTCGATACAGATCGTTCCGCGGGGCATGTTGTCGAGCATGGGCTCTCTCCTTCTTCATAGTCGTGCTAGACTATTTCAGGCCATGCTGCAATGCAGAAAGCAATAATGCGACAATTTTTGCGTATTTGGGGCAATTTAATTGCGGTGCGAATTTGGGGCCGATCAGCGGAGCATACCGATTGTGTAGCGCGGCTCACTTTGGTGATCCGTCAGATACGCCGCCAGCTTTGATGCCTCTGGACCGCCGGTTGTGCCGGTACCTGTTTCGCGTGCGGCCAGCCCCCCACTGATGAACAACACATCAAGGTCTTCACCAAGCGCGCCCGATACATCCGTGCCGATGCCATCCCCAATGGCAAGGATTTCGCTGTCTGCGACATCATCAATTTGTGCCAGCCGTCGCCGGGCCAGATCATAGATCGGGGGGTGGGGCTTGCCGAAATACAGGCTTTCGCCCCCCATTTCCGTGTACAATTGCGCCAACGCGCCTGCACACCATTCGCGGACCTCTCCACGGTCAACGATGATATCGGGGTTGGCGCAGAGCAGTTTCAGCCCTTTGGTTTTTGCGGCCAGAAATGCGGGCCGGTTTATGGCCGGATCCGCCAGCGAATCGAAAGGCCCCGTGCAAACAATGCCCTCAGCTTCATCAAGGCTAACGCGTTCAATTTGAACCGGTTCATCCAAAAGGGCGAGGGGTTCGAAAAACCCGCCCTCATCCGGCAGGCCGATGTGATAAACTTTGCGCCCCACGACCCCTTGGAACATCGCCGCGCGGGCACTGTCACCGGATGTAGCGATGGTATCATAGGCATCAACAGGCACGCCGATCTGAGCCAGTTGCGTGGCCACACTGGCGCGAGGACGCGGTGAGTTGGTGACCAAAACCACAATGCCACCGGCGCGGCGGTAGGCTTGCAATGCAGCGACGGCCTCGGGGAAGGGGACGACGCCGTTATGCACGCAGCCCCAAAGGTCCACGAACATCGCTTTGTAGCGTGTCGAGATATCAGAAAGCGCGGAGATAATTTGGGTCATGGAGAGCCTGTGTTCGCTGAGATTTCCTCACATGACGCGAGTTACACACGGGTAAAGATAATTTCCCGCATTAACGCAATGGTAACTTGTTCAGGGGGAGGACGTTTCCATGGATTAGGGGACGATTGCGATGCACTATCTTCAACACGAACTGTACGAGCGGCTTGGCGCAGGCGGGGAAATCCTCGATTTCCTGATGGAGGCCGGGGGTGATGGGATATCTTACCTAGAACTTGCATCCCCCGACGAGGGTTGGATGTCGAATGGGTTTTGGCGCGCCCTCGGCTATGATCCAGATGCCCAGCCCCAGAAGCCGTCTTGGCAGGATATCGTTCACCCAGATGATTTGGGCAAAGTGAATGCGGGTTTTCAGGCTCATCTGGCGGATGCCACGCAATCGCATGAACAGGTCGTGCGATTTAAGCACGGTGAGACTGGCAAGTGGGTGTGGATGCGGTGTCGCTTTATTGGGCTGAGTGATGTTAGCGGCACGACAGATCGGATGCTGGGTGTGCATTCGGATGTTACCGCATTGCATGAAGCCGAGGGTTTGCTACGCGGCACCGTCGAGGAATTGATGGATGCCCGCACCGATCTAGAGGCCTCGGTACAAGCCAAAATCGCATTCCTAGAACGGATAAGTCACGAAATCCGGACCCCTATGAATGGGATTTTGGGTATGGCCCAAGCCCTCGTGATGCAGGACCTGCCGATCGAAGCAACCAGCCAAGTGGCGGTGATCAATCGCTCCGCGACCGCATTGTTGACGCTGCTGAACGACTTGCTCGACATGGCGCAGATCGAAGCTGGAACCACGACTATTGAAATGGCGCCGGTGGCCCCGTTTGAATTGGTGCATGAAGCCGCAATTTTGTTCGAATGTATGGCGCGGGACAAGGGGGTGGAGATTGTCACCATAGGGGATCAAACGCTTCCGGACCAGGTGATGGCCTCGGGCCGGACCATCCGGCAGGTGATTGGCAACTTGGTCAGCAATGCTATCAAATACGCAGGCCAAGGCACCGTTGAGGTCCGAGCCTACCTACAGCAAGCGGTAACGCCGGGGGCGCATACATTGCGGGTGTCTGTTGTGGACACGGGGCCGGGTATCCCCGAGGCCCTAAAGGGTCCGGTGTTTGAGCGGTTCTCACAGGGAGACGTTGTCACAGGGCGAGGCGAGAGCGGGGCAGGTCTTGGTCTGCCAATTGCGCGACAGCTATGTCAGTTGCATGGCGGCGACCTCGTACTCAGCGATACCCCGGGTGGCGGGGCGACCTTCGATGCGACTTTCGTGGTCCAAAGCTCGAAGCAGGCCTCCCAAGAGACTACGGAGTACCATGCACATAAGCAGGCTAAGGATCCGCTTCAGATTTTGGTCGTCGAAGACAATGAGATGAACCAAATGGTTCTCAAAGCCCTTCTCGGTCACATGAACGCAGAACTGGTTTTTGCCAATAATGGGTTAGAGGGGCTGAATTTAGTGCGGAAACAGACGTTCGATGCTGGTTTCATCGATATCAAAATGCCCGTCATGTCCGGCACCGAATTCGCCCAAGAGTGGCGCGCGCTTGAACAAGAGAATGCCGTTGGTCGGTTGCCGCTGATTGCATGCAGTGCGAATGTCCTGAAACATCAGGTCGAAACATACGTTGATGCGGGTTTTGACCGACATTTGCCCAAGCCAGTCACGCTGGCCGGGCTGCGTGATTGCATCAATTGGGTGCGGTCGGTGCGCGGGGCCTACGCCTAGCTAGGTTCAACCCCTGCGGGATATCCATTGCCGGGGCGAGCTGCCCGGCAATGGATCATGTCTCATATTTTAGACAGCGAGGTTCGGGATGATCTGCTTTTTGCGGCTCATAACGCCGGGCAGGATAACCGCGTCACCCTCAACCGTCGCGCCAAAGCTTTTCTCGGCCACGGCCTTTGTCAGATCGTTCGGGATCAGCATCGTGGCTTGCTCGTTGAGGATATCAACGACAAAAAGCAGAACCTGATCGACACCGTCCTCAGCCGCAACGCTGGTCATTGTCTCCATGATAGATGCCTTGCGGTCCAGCACGACGTCAGGCGCAGTGGTCTCTAGGACAGATACGCGGAACTTGGTGCCTGCGACTTCGTACTCTTTGCTGTCCATGCGCAACAATTCAGCGTCCGAAAATGCAGAGACGTCGGATTTTGCAGCAAACATCGCTGCGGCATATTCAGAAATATCTACGCCCAGATCCTCGGCCAACGCATAGGCGATGGCTTTGTCTTCTTGGGTCGTCGTGGGGGAACGGAATTCAAGCGTATCGGACAGGATGCACGTCAGCATCGCACCCTTGATCGCCTTGGGCGCCTGCGCCAGATCATCGCCGATCATTTTCCACATGATGGTTGCGGTACAGGCCAGCGGTTCGATCCGAATGTCGATGGGGCCTTTGGTTTCTAGCCCGCCCACCAGTTTGTGATGGTCAATGATTGCGCGGACGTCTGCGCCGTTGATGTTGGCGGGCAGTTCGGCGGGGTTATTGGTATCCACGATCACGCAGGGCTGGTCGTCAGCGACGTCTGCGATGATCTCTGGTTTGTCCAGTTTCCAGTGGTCCAGCATGAACAAGGCCTCGGTGTTCGGCTCACCCAGCAGGACGGGTTTGGCGTCTACGCCTTTGATCTGGTTGAGGTACCAAGCCCAGATAATGGGCGATCCGGTAGAGTCGGTATCAGGTGCTTTGTGGCCGAAGACGAGCGTTGTCATAGGTTCTGTCCGTTGCAAAAATGAGGTTGGCGCGGGAGTATCAGGGCGCGCGTGTCTTGTCACGAAGCCAAGGCGTCGCGGGGCGGGCGCGGGCACAGAGCTGCTTGACACTTTGGCCAAGCTGCGCGGTAACTCGGCCATGGCAACCATCCGTGAAACAGAGCTTTATGCGCCCGTCAAAACCTTTCTGGAAGGGCAGGGCTATGTCGTGAAATCCGAGGTCGGTGCGGCAGATGTGGTTGCGGTGCGGAGGGCGGAGCCGCCTGTTGTTATTGAGCTAAAGGCCGCGTTTTCATTGTCGCTGTTCCATCAGGGGATCGCACGTTTGGGCATCACGGATACGGTCTATGTCGCCGTGCCGCGTGGCCAGGGAAAACGGTGGCAAACCAGCCTTAAGGCGAACATCAGTTTGGCGCGTCGGCTGGGGTTGGGGGTGATTACGATCCGGCTGTCCGATGGGTTAGTGCAGGTGCACTGTGATCCGGGCCCGTACGCACCGCGCAAAAGTGCCAAGCGCCAAGCGCGGCTGCTAAAGGAATTTGCACGTCTAGAGGGCGATCCGAACACAGGCGGCGCCACGCGGCATGGGCTGGTCACCGGTTATCGCTCTGACGCCCTCAAATGTGCCGCTTATCTGGCCGAAGCGGGTGCCGAAAAGGGGGCTTTGGTCGCTAAGGCCACCGGTGTGCCGCAAGCGACAACGATCATGCGCGACAACCACTATGGCTGGTTCGACAAGGTTGAAAAGGGTGTCTATCGCCTGTCTGCTTTGGGGCAGGTGGGGCTAAGGGATTGGGGCGATGTGCTGGGCTAGGACACTGGTCTAGATCGATTCTGCCTCGATTTTGTGCTCCTTTTTTCGCGCCATAAATGGGGTGTCAGGCCGCGCGCGAATCCCTTAGATAACACTTCACGAGAATGGCCGACGTTGCTTACAGCCAAATATGCCCTGTTTTGGCGAAAATTCTCTCTCCCCTAAGTGTTGACAGCTTGCCGCAGCCTGCTTACCTACCTGCCGTTAGCACTCACACCGAG
>NZ_CEZFMW010000098.1:0-13677 GCF_982993085.1 Thalassobacter sp.
TTCGCCGGTCTGGGTGGACCCATCAGCGCAGAGCACATCGACCTGCGTGCCCGGACCCTGTGCGGGGTCGTCCATGCGCACGATGCAAACACCACAGCCCTGATACGGCGAATAGCCCGAGGAACAGACACGGCCGACATCTTTTCCATCAATGGTCATGACGCGTCCAAGCTGCGCCACGCTGCCGGTGACGCGCATGCCCCAAGTGCGGCAGGATTTATCGGCCACCTCCAGCGCCTTGCGGCCAACAAAGTCACGGTCGTCAAATTCGACGAAACCGCCAAGCCCCGCCTCGAACGGCGTTGTCTCCGCCCCAAAATCCGACCCGGCATTGAGCAACCCGGCCTCGATCCGCCGTGCGCGAAACACCGGCGTTCCGGTCAGCAGGATATTGAACGCCGCACCGACCTCCATGATCCGCTCGCCAATGTCCGCGATCTCGGTATCAGGCAGCAGGTAGACCTCCCAGCCCAGCTCGTTGGTGAATCCAGAGCGGCTGATCCAGCAGGTCTGGCCCGCGATGGAGACCTCGGCGCAATCGAAATAGCGGAAAGGATCGGGCATCGGTCCGTCCAGTACCGCGGCCAACAATTCCAGTGACCGTGGACCCTGAATCTGGCTGACCCAGACATTGGGATCGTGGATTTTCACATCCAGCCCCTCTGCGTGGGCCTTGTACCAGCTGAAGAGATCGCCATCGGCCTGCGCCATCCAGAACCTGTCTTGGGAGAGCCGCAGCAGCACGCCATCGGTGATCATGCCACCATCGTGGTAACAGGCGAATTGATAGGAGCAGCGGCCCGGTTTCACCTTGCTGACACTGCGGGTGAAAACCTTGTTCAGCAGCGTTTCCGCATCCGGCCCGCTGATCTCGATCGGCAACTCGCCGGTGTGGCGGAAAATGACATTGGTGCGCACGGCCCAATACATCTCGTCATCTGTGGCTGTGTCGAGCTTTTCTGGTGTCAGGCGTGAATTGTAGAGCGTGTATTCGGGATCAAAAGGCAGCTCCATGTAGCTGAGGGGATGGGGCGGCATCGTGCGGGTCAGCTCGCGCGGGCGCTCGCCTGTGTTTGGAAAAGCTTTGACTGCGAAACGCGCGTTTGAAAGGTCGGTTGTCATGATATTCACCGTTTAGAGTTGTTAGACGCCTGCGGGTGACCTTTTACAAAGAAGGATGGGTGCCACGCATTGAAATCAGGATATTCAACCGATTGGCCTGGTGCAAATCTAATGATTTGTACAAATCGTTTAAAAATATTAAACAGATACCATGCGTTTTCGTTCCTATGATTCCCTCAAGATCTTTGATGCTGTTGCCCGCAGTCTGTCGATGACCAAGGCGGCGGACGAGGTGAATCAGTCGAAAGGATCGATCAGTTATCAAATCAACAAACTGGAAACGGAGCTTGGATTTAGACTGTTCGAGCGCCGCCACGCAAAGCTGGAACTGACCGAAGAAGGGCGCAGGTTGTGGCATGTCTCCCAAACGGCCCTGAGCCAGATCGACCGTGAAATCGAAGACCTGCGCGGCACAGCCTCCGGTGCCGTGACCATTGGCGCGCTGACCTATTTCTCGTCACGCTGGCTGTCGCCAAGGCTCACCCGTTTCTTCGAGGCCAATCCCGGAATCAGCCTGCGAATCGAACCGCTCAACTCCGTGGAAATGTTGAGATCTGTCAAAGTCGACATGGCTATCCTCTGGGGAACTGGTGGCTGGGAGGGTCACAAAAGCGAACTTCTTTTGTCCCTGCCTGCCGTTCCAACCGCAAACCGCGCAGTCGCAGAGCAGGTTAGGCAGCTTGGACTGGCCGAGGCGGTCAGGCAGCTTCCGCTCTTGGGTGACAGCTCCGGCGATGCGGGTTGGCGGGCCTGGCATCAAGCCGCGGGGTTGCCTTACGCGCCCAGCCGGTCCAGCTTGACCATCCCAGATTCAAACAGCCGCGTTCAGGCGGTGGTGGATGGCCAGGGGATCGCCCTTTGGGATGATCTGGTCGCGGCTGAATTTGGCGACGGAACGCTTGTCAGATTGTCCGATGTCAGAGTTGAAAACGCGGGTTACTTTGTCGTTTTCACGGATCGGCAGATGTCTCAGGGCGCCAGTGCGTTCCTTGACTGGTTGCGGGCTGAAACTGCATCTTGAAGCCAATCCGAGAACACCGTCGCCGGTTCCGAGGCTGTGGCCCTATCTGGCCTGACGATGAAGTACCCATAGTCCGGCAACACGATCTCCGACAGCCGATGAAGCTTGCCTGCTGCCAACTCATCACCCACTAGATCATCCATCAAAGCGACGCCCTGGCCGTTGATCACGGCCTGAACCCGCACATTGGGATCCGGCACGATCAACACATCCCGTCGCGCTTGCGGCGGCAGGCCCGCACGTTCCAACCATTCAGACCAAGCGTTGCTGTCTTCGCGATCGCGCAGCAGTGTTAGCTCTGTGACCGCCTCTCTGATCCCCAGCCGCACTACCCGCCCCGCAACATCGGCGTTGCCAACTGGAAAGGACGGCATCGGCATAAACGGTGTCACGGTGCCATCCTTCCAATTTCCGTTGCCCCACCTGATCGCCAAATCCACGCCCAGCATCTCGGTTTCAGAAAACTCGATCATCGGCTGAATGCGAAGCTGCACATCAGGGTGGCTTTGCATGAAGGTCATCAGACGTGGCGACAGCCAGCGTGCGGCGAAATAGGTCGAAACGCCAACTGTCAGAGAGAGGGTCGAGACCCCCTTTAACACCTGAATTTCGGCTTCGATCTCATCGTATCGGCTCTGGCAGATCGCCAGCAGTTTCAGCCCTTCTCCGGTCAGAGTGACGCCGCGCGTGGTGCGCTGGAACAGGCTCATCCCCAGATCGGCCTCAAGCGTTTTGATCTGATAGCTGATCGCGCCCTTGGTCATATTGAGCGCCGCTGCCGCTGTCGAAAAGCTGGAATAGCGGGCGATTTCGGCAAACAGCCTGAGCAGATCATGGTGATGAAAGCGGGCATTCATAGGTTCAACGTATAAATTATTTATACGCAAAGAACAGAAAAATTCGATTTTTAAACTGATTTTTATGCTCTACATCGGCATTCAGACCCACAAACTGAAGAGATGGCGTTGGAACATTTGAACTCAATTACAGACACAACAGCACCTCAGGGTCGCCGCAGCAGCGCGCGCAGGGGCCGTCTGTCCCGTCATAACGCGCCCTCGGAGAACACGCCGTTCATGGGTCGCAAGATACCTGCATACGATTTGCTAGATGAAACGGCGTTGGCCCGTATCGAGGATCAGGCGGACTGGATTCTGGACAAGATCGGTGTCGAGTTTCGAGGGGACAAAACGGCGCTGGATCTCTTCGCCCAGGCGGGCGCGCGGGTTGACGGTGAACGCGTAAGGTTTGAGCCGGGTCAGGTTCGCGCGCTGTGCGGCACGGCCCCGGCCGAATTTCAGTTGCATGCCCGCGACCCGGCCAAGACGGTAACGCTTGGCGGCAACAACGTTGTGCTGATGCCGGGATATGGCTCTCCTTTTGTCAGCGATCTGGCAAATGGGCGTCGCTATGCGACGCTGGAGGATTTCCGCAATTTCGTCAAACTGGCTTACAGCGCACCTGCCATGCACCATTCCGGCGGCACAATTGTCGAGCCGACAGATATCCCGGTGAACAAACGTCACCTGGATATGATGCTGGCGCATCTGACGCTCTCGACCAAACCCTTCATGGGCTCTGTCACGGCACCCGAGCGCGCGCGGGACAGTATCGAAATGGCACGCCTTGTCTTTGGCAGCGACGTCATGGAACGCTTTGCTGTGATGCAGGCCAACATCAACGTCAACTCGCCGCTGATCTATGATGATACGATGTCGTCGGCCCTGCGCATCTACGCAGAGGCAGGCCAGTGTGTCTGCGTTTCACCTGCGATATTCGCAGGTGCCATGGGGCCACTCTCCCCGGCTGCGGTGGCGGCACAAACGCTGGCCGAAGCCATGGTCGGCATCGCCCTGGCACAGCTGGTGCGCCCCGGTTGCCCGGTGGTCTTCGGGTCATTCCACTCGACGATGAATCTGCGCACCGGCGCGCTGACTTTCGGCTCGCCTGAGGCGAACATGACGACGATGGCGGTTTCGCAACTGGGCCGAAGACTTGGCGTGCCGGTGCGCTCTGGTGGGGGACAGATCACCGCGTCCAACGCGCCGGACGGGCAAGCCATGCAGGACAGCACCGGTGCAATGTGGTCCACGCTGCTCTCTGGTGCGCATCAGGTCTGGCATGCGGCAGGCTGGCTCGAAGGCGGGCTTGTGATGTCTTACGAGAAATTCATCATGGATCTCGATCATTGCGGCGCGAAGCTGAAGCTTTTGCAGGGTTTCGCTACCGACGAAGAAGCCTTTGGTCGGGACGCCTATTTTGAGACGGGCCCGGGCGAGAATTTCCTGTCGACCAGCCACACGATGCGCCACTACACAACGGCGAATTTTGAACCACAGATATCTGACGCCGGTCCATTCGAGACCTGGTCTGAAAATGGCGCACTGACCGCTGATCAACGTGCCACCGCGCGGTGGCTTCAGATGCTGAACGACTATCAACAACCCGAAATGGAACCCGGCATCCAAGGCGCGCTTGAAGACTATGTCGCCGAGCGCAAGGCGCAGATGCCGGACGAATGGTACTAGAAAGGAACACCGATGACCGAAGAACTTAGCCGCACATCCGCCCTTGCCTCGCGGCACACCGCGCTTGGATCAGGGCTGGAGGACTGGAATGGGATGGGCACCGCCTGGACCTACAACACCGATCCCAACGATGAACACAATGCGGTCCGCGAGCGCGCGGGCATGTTCGATATGTCGCCCTTGAAGAAGGTGTTTGTACGCGGTCCTGACGCTCAGGCGGTCCTCGATCACCTGACCACGCGCGATCTTTCCAAGGTCACGCCGGGAAAGGCTGCTTACCTATGTGTTCTCACCGAACAAGGCGGGATCGCCGATGACGCTATCGTGTCGAACAACGGCGGTGACGAATGGATGATCGTGCATGGGTCTGGCGACACCATGGCGCTCTTGCAGGCTTCAGCGGAGGGGCACGATGTTCAGGTGCAGTTTAGCGATGATCTTCACGACCTGTCGGTGCAAGGGCCAGCCTCGCTGGAAATTCTCAACGCGCATACGGATATCGACCTGGGCACTCTGGCCTATTTCGAACATGCGCCTGCGACGCTTTTTGGTCACCCCTGCCGCATCTCACGCACCGGGTATTCCGGCGAACGCGGCTACGAGATTTTTGCCGATGGCTCGGTGATCACTGACATCTGGGACAAACTGGTCGAGGCAGGCGTCATGCCCTGTTCCTTCACTGCGCTTGACAAGGTGCGGATCGAAGCGGGCCTGCTGTTCCACGGCTACGACATGACCGAGGATAACACACCGTGGGAAGTCGGCCTCGGCTTCACCGTCAGCAGCGCCAAAGGCGATTTCCGTGGCAAATCGGCGGTCATGGCGGCGAAAGGCGCTGAGAAGGTCAACAACGTTTGCCTCGACATCGACCATCCGGAAATGGTCGCAGGCGGTGAAACCCTGATGTTGGACGGTCAGGGTGTCGGCACCATCAACAGCCCCTGCTATTCGCACCGGATGGGCAAATCGCTGGCGCTGGCCCATGTCCGACCGGGCCTTGAGGTTGGCACAACGTTCACGGTGTCGGGCGACGGTCTGGAAACAACGGCCACAATCACCACCAGCCCCGTCTATGATCCTGAAAAATCGCGGACGCATAGCTGACACAGTCTGCACATTCCGGCGAAGGGCGACATTGCGATAAACCTACGCATCGCAATGATTGACTTCGACTGAACACCGAAGGGCAAATCCGCCATTCAAGCATGACGCAGCATCGGGCAAAGTTGGCTCTTGCAGCACCTTCGCCGCAACATGCTCGAACGTCCGGTTCATCTCACGGAACACGGAGGTGTCACTTTGTGCCGAAGGGTTTTGGTGCTGAATTTCATGAAAGGCAGGACGAGCCTGCTCCCGCATCACCGCGTAGTCGCTCAGCATCTCGACGATGGCCGATCCGTCCGGCAGCATCGCCAATTCTTCGGCCGCCCGCGCCTGAAACTCGCGGCTGTACTCCACGAGCGGCGGACATGCCGCGACGCCGCTTGCTTCAAAACCCGCCGTCGCGCAGCCGGTCAACCAGGTCATCACGATCGCGAGGAACCATGGTAAACCGTACACAAGAGGCTTGATCCGTGGGCAACACAGTAACAAGGTGGTCGAGAAGCCATCCAACTTGGGGATTACCGGTTCAAGTTGTCCAGATTCAAGCGCGAATGCAAATGCTTGAGTAGGTGAATGACGGCAAGGTGAATCCAATACTTGCGCAAGCCTTCGAAAATACTATCGACAAGCGGTTTAAGCCCGGCCTCTGAAAAAACGATGGATTAGTAATGAAAAGACAAGGCCAATATGATGACCTGATTGAAGAGTTCCAGAAGAAGCAGGAAGTGCGCGATGCCACATTCAAAATGACGCGCATTGGGCCAAAAACTGCCACAAAACGGTTCTTCTCCCCTGTCGATGCACGTCTTGTTCGCGTAAGCTATCTTGGGTGGGGACGAAATGCTTGGCACTCAACATGGATCAAGCAATATCATCCGGGCACCATTGATTGCGATCTTAGCCGACTGCAAAAGCTCGCAGAAAACGAGCGCACACCGGGGTCACAACTTTGGATCGAGACTAGAGACGCCCTGTGGCTCAGACTTAAAAGCACAAACGCATTGATGGTACAAATCAATGGGGCTTCAACTAGGGCCTGTTGACAATCATCGAGCGGCGATGATCGTGGCGCAGAGGTACCAGTTTGCGGCGTAGCTTGTATCTGTTTTGTCGTATCGTGTGGCTATCCCTCTGAATTCTTTTATCTTTGCGAAGTAGTTTTCGACCAGATGGCGCCACTTGTACATGTGAGTATCGTATTCACGTTGTATTTTGCGGTTTGATTTGGGCGGAATAACAGCGGTTGCGCCGCGCTCATCAAGGTCTTGCAGGAGCCAATCAGCGTCGAAGGCTTTATCCGCCAACAATGCCCCAAAGGAAACGTCATGTATCAACGGGGCAACCCCCTTCATGTCGTGTGCTTGCCCCGGCAGAAGCAAAAAGCGAAACAAGTTCCCAAGCGCATCGACCATGCCGACGATCTTGGTCGTCAGCCCACCGCGAGAGCGCCCGATGGCTTGATGTTGAGTCCCCCTTTTGCGCCCGATGCCTTTTGGTGGGCCTGGACGATCGTTCCGTCAATCATAGCGTATTCGAGATCTGGCTCAGCGTTTATCGCATTGAAAAGATTCTCAAATACCCCGGCATCAGCCCATCGGCGGAATCGCTTGAAAACAGAATTCCAATTGCCGAAATCCTTGGGCAAATCACGCCAAGGCGAGCCTGTTCGCACACGCCAAAGAACCGCCTCCATAAACCTACGATTGTCACGACCGGTTGCTCCAGGATCGCCGACTTTTCCGGGCAACAGGGGCCCCATCTGCTCCCAAAGCTCATCCGAAATAACCAAGCGATCTTCGTCCATTCAAACCTCCATTTTGAAAGCTTGAATCAGAGTTCAAACAAAATGGGAATCCCGAATGTCAACAGACCCTAATGACTACAATCAACTCCTGAAATACGTCGACGAAGGCAGCCTAAAAAAATTCTGGAAACAAACCAGCTACATCAAAGACGACTGGCTCTTATTTTTTGAACTCGGAAAGTGGTGTCCAGATTCTGTTAGCAGAAAGGAGGCTCAAATATTCCACGCTTTCAATCAGGGAAGCGGGAAAAGCCTAGGTTGGACGCCGAAACCGCAGAGCCTTTGCACCAACTTTTTGAAATTCGCAAAAGATCTTGTAAAAAAGAGCCTTGGCCCAGATGCAGTCAAGAATCTTGAAAAGCCAGCGAAAGCAAAAAAACGAAGATGACCCCAGCGATAAAATCGAAGGCTAGAATTTAGTTTTTACCGTGAGGTGCGTAAGCGGTCGCTGGCCGTCGCCTTTTGTTCGATTGTCTGACCTGCGATGCCGTGTCGGATGTAGATCGGTGCAGGAGTTTCGCAATGGCGACTATGGTAGAGTTTCTCAGGGACTACGGGGTGGAGATACGGACCAATGGTCAGCGACGCTGGCCGGATGAGGTCAAGGCGAGGATTGTGGCTGAGAGTTTGAAGCCTGGGGCGACGGTAAACGGGGTTGCTGCGCGGTAGGCGCCTGGCATGGGTTTAATAGGTGCGCAAAGTTGATGATGACGCGGTGGTGGCTATTGGAGAGCGCTTTGTCCGAGTTTCCAATTTTCTATGGCTGTGTGCCTTAGCCAAAAACGAAAAGATACGACGAGGGAAAATAATTTGAAACGCACAGATGATATTGAAGTGCTGTCCGGCCAGCTTGTTGCGCAGAACATGATGCTCCAAATCATCTTAGGACAAAGCATTCTGACGACGACTGATTCTGGGGCAGAGCTGCGTGGCTCCGTTGAAGCAGGTTTGGCGGCTATCAAGGGCAACCCCAACATGACCGATCGTGAAAAGTTCGGTTGTGAAAAGACGCTAGAAGACGCGATTGACACGATCGACCAGGTCCAGACGCTGGCAGGCTTAAATACACGCTGATGTTTGGCCTGGGCAAAAAAGAGGAAGACGGCAAACAAGTCCGCATCGAGCACCGTGGCAAATACACGCGTGCCTCTCGGACGGGTGGTGTTGCGGTTCGCGGGGAGGAGAAGATTGGCCCGGTCAATCTAACGGCCAATTCATCAAAGGGCCTGCGAGCATCAACACGCATCGCCAACGGAACACGCGTCGCACTGCAAAATGGCCGGTTTCAACTGATTGGCCGCTGGCGTGCGGGGCCACTTGGTTTCAACCTGTCTAAAACCGGCGTCAGCGCGTCGGTGAAGAACAAGGCTGGCACCTTCAACTTTCTCAAGCCGCAATATTCGTCTTTCAAGTTTGCAGGGGTACAGCTTCGGGGCAAAAAGGCCGCTCAACTCCAGATTATGTACATGCTCATCATGGTGGCGGTGTTTGCCGTCGTCTTTGGTGTCAAGCTGTTTGTGTTTTTGTTGTGGCTCTTAGCGTTGCCCATCTTGTTCATCTGGGACATGATCGTCGGGTTCGTGCGGGGCGCCCGCAATAGCTGATTTTACCATGTAGCACTGCAAACGTTTTGCGTGTCCGGCGATCAGGCGACCCAATCACCCTTCCTCGATTGGCACCCAAGCAGAGAATACAGCACTTTCGTCTGTAATCCTGCGCTCAACCCGCGCCGCTCTCTCAGCGGCATCAATCGCATCCAGGACCGTCGCCTGCGCGGCATCAAAGCTGGCGGCCTCAGCCTTCCACCCAAACCACCACCATCCCCGTCAAATGCCAGACGGCCGCCATCATGATCCCCATATTAAACGCAAACTCATTGGCGCAGCTCTGCTTGAAGAACTCCCCTTCAAGGAACATGCAGGATCCTTTGCAGAGCTGAACGACGGGGCATGACATGCATTCGTCTCGGAAGGCAAAATGCGTCGCGGTATCGAGCGCGATGTCCTCAAAGGTCTCCACATGTCCGATCTTGTGCACGCCCTTGGCCCCGGTGTTCTGGCAGGTCATGACGTTGCCGCGGAGATCGACGGCGATGGTGTCTTCGCGGTCCATGCCGCATTTTTGGCCGAGGGCTTCAATCGGCCTTTGCCGCTGGATAGAGGCGTAGAACTCATCGATCCGTTCGCCGAGACCAAAGGCGTTCGGATCCTCGACCAGCGCCTCAAATATTGATCGTGTGAGACTGTTCAACTCGGCGGGCGCAAACCGCCCGGTCCCGATGGCGGTCGCCGCGTCATAGACATTCACAACGCCTTCGAGGCCGACGTGAATGCCCGGCCCGACTTTCCCTGCAAACCAGGCCTTGAGCGCCTGCAGGTCGTGATGCTCGCGCGTGAGCACCGCGTTGAACCCGACCTTATCAGGCCGCTCCGCCAGCAAGGCCTCAATCCAAGCGCGCTTGTCGGGATCATCAAGCGGATCAGGCCCGCGCAAGTGCTGCCCCGGCCCATCGTGGCTGATCGTGATCGCGATGTCGTGCGCGGCAATGAAGTTCAGCTTTTCGCGATTGAACAGCGATCCGTTGGTGATGATCGAGAAGCGCACACCGGGAAAGCGCGCAGCCAGCGCTGGCACCAATCGCTTGATCTTCGCCCAGTACAGAAACGGCTCGCCGCCCCAGATCTCAATTCGCTCGGGCGCATCTGTGATCCACCCCTCCAATTGCGCCAAAAAATGATCCACATCTGCGAGCTTCGAGACTGTGGCATCCGCAATCTGGAAGGCCTGGCTGCAATAGCTGCAGGCGTAGTTGCACGACAGGCCCAGCTGGATTTTCAGCACGCGCGGTGCGCGGGATTTGCCCAAGGGTGCGTCCTTCGCCACCCGCGGCGCGGGCTCAAAGGTGCCAGGCTCTACGGGCAGCGGCAGTCCCTCGCACTCCGAGGTATGCGGGTTATAGCGCAGGGTGTGCCGGGCGCTGTCTCGCGCCTCGAGGGTCAGTTCAAACCACATCAGTCAAAGAGCCTTTCTGCCAGAGCGTCGGGCAGGGTGACGCGGAAGTTCGCGACCACCTGCACGTGGGGTGCCTCCCCCGCGTGGGGGTGCTGGTTGTGGGGAATATGGGAGGGGAAGACCACCGAGAGCCCGGGCCGCGGGTTGACGCTGTAGCCATGGCGGCCCTCAAAGGGCAGGCGGCCCTCGTCAAAGTACCGCGAGGGGTCCTCGATCACAAAGCGCGGGGTGCCGACAGAGTTGATCGGCTGACTTGCGCCACTCCCGGTCAGGAAGTGCACGCAGGTCAGGTCGCCCTCGCGGCTGTCTTTGTGGGTCGAGATGAACCCGCCTTTGGGGATTACGAGCGCGCGGTTTTCGCAATGGTCGGGATCGAGGTAGGAAGACCAAGGGCCCAACACTGCCCGTGCGCAGGCAAAGAGATGCGCCTTCAGGGCCTGACCAGCCTCGCTCCGCTCCAAGATCCCGCGCACCCGCCGCTTGGACGCGCTGAGCGTGTCCGCCGCATCAGCTGCGCCCACCGCCACGATGGCCTCCTCCGCCAGCTGGCGGTTCACCGGCCAATCAACCGGCGTCTCAAAGAAGCTGACCCGGGTCGGCCAGAGATCGATGCTCGTGCTGCGCGCTTCCATCCTCAACACCGGCAGTTGCAGTTGCAATTGTAGAAAGCGCGATTGCCGGTGATGGTCACCGCGCCACTGGTGCCGCCGCCTGAGAGACTGGTGACATAGCAATTGCCGGTGCAGGCGCAGTTCCCGCCACAATTGGTACCAAAAACACGGACGGGACCGGAGACAGGCGTCCCATTCGTGACGGTCACAGACGTAATGTCGCCCGCTCCAATTGCGGGTTTGTTGGCAATCCGCGACCAATCAACGGTGCCGCTGTCGCTGATCACGATGGTAGATCCGACCTTATAGGCCATGAGCATCTCCTTGTGCCTGATGGGCCAGGATCTGAGCGAGCCCGGCTTTGCAGTGAGAATTGGGAAGGGTGAGGGAGCACAGGACCGGAATGCACATCCGCTCCGTGCCCTCAAAATATGTGCTGTCATGGGGGACGTGGCCCTCGAAGATCAGCATGGATCCTGCGCGAGGCTCCACTGCGTACCAGCCACCGACGTAAGCCTCCGGATTGCGACAGGGCCAGAGCCGCTTGCCCACATTCGCGGGATCATAGAACCGCACCGCCCCGCGATGGAGTGAAGTCTCCGGGCAATCCGCGTCTAGCGTGACCCGCGGATAGTATGTGCACACGATATCGGTCTGGACATGGGTGTGGGTGTTGATGCCAACGTTCTCTCGCTGGTCGCGCCGCTGCCAGAAGGTGTCTGACATCATGGCGATCTCGCCCGAGTGCTCATAGCCATAAGCCAGCCGCAGATACTCCCGCACGCCCGCTGCCACCATCTGGGCCAGGGCAGCAATTGCCGGGTCTCGCTTATCCATCAGGAAGTTGTGGCGGAGATGGCCGAGGTGGTTGGTTTGATCCCCCACATTACGCCCGTCACCGGCGTCTTGAATGCGGTTTGTCACGGCATCCTCGGCCGCCAACGCGTAAAGCCGGTCGTTGAAGCCATCGGGCATGTCCCAATGCTTGTGCATCACGAAGGCCGGATAGATCATCTGTAGTTCAGTGGTGGTTTCGATGTGCATCAAACGACCTCCACAATGACTTTGCCGATGGCGGTGTAATGCTCGGTGTTGATCTTGACCGCGATCTGCTCGCCTGTGCTGAGGCCAAGCGCTTCAACCGCAAAGCTTCCTTGCCCCTGCGCGTCGGTCGCTAAACGGCGTTTCGGCAAATACCCTGCGTCGCTGTCGAGCTTGAGCTTTAAGGCGTTTGCACAAGGTGCCTCGCTTTTGTTCCAGATCAATTGCACCGGGATGTCGGCCCGGCCTCCCGCCGGGACGGTGGCCGAGGCTGGCCCCTTTGCGTGGAAATAGAACTGCTTGAACCACACCCCATCGTTGGGGATTGTCGCGTCATCTATGCGGCCCGCCACCGTGGTGTCGTTCAGCAAGATTGGGTCTTGGTCGCAGAGCAACTCAACGCGCGCCCCGGACAAAGGCCCGGCGATGGGCATGAAGATGACGAGGGCGTTGGAGGCTTGGGTCCGGGCCCGATGCCGGAAGGAGGTATCCACCTTCTCGCGCGCAGATTGTGCAAAGCGGTTGCGCCACGGCAAAGGAAAGCCGTTGTTGTCGGTCATGATGTCGATCAGAGCGTAGTCGGTCAGTTCATCGTGCCCGACCATGCCGTCGAGAAAGATGTAGGAGCGGCCCTTGTAGACCGCGCCATGGGGGCAGCCCGGCAGGTCCGGTACAAAGGTGCCGTTGCCCGTGAGATCCACAAAGCCTGCCTTATTTTGCGCTGTGATCGGTTCTTCGAGCACGCCCTTGATCTCAGACCAGACAGCTGTGCCCACGGCATCTCGGACGCCTTGGCCGGGTTCGCAGGGCTCAAAGACGGCAAGCCCCGCGTAGGTCTCTTGGACGTCCACGGCATAATGCAGACGCGCGGTGGTGTTGTAGATAACGTGCAAGCCTGTCTCGATCATCGGTCTTTGCCTTTCAACTGCTCGACCTCGGCTGAGAGGTCTTTGATTGCCTCGACGAGAAGCCCAACGAGGTTGCCATATGCCAGACGCAGCACGCCTTCGGTCTCGACAACAGCTTCTGGGGCGACTGCTTGGACATCCTGAGCGATCAGGCCGACTTCTCGGCTTCCGCCCTCGATCACGTTGTAGGTGACGCCTGTGAGAGCCTGCACCTTTTGGAGCGCGTCAGAGATTGGCGTGATGTTTGTTTTCAGGCGCGCGTCGGAGGACGACACGAAGTTCGGGGCCGTGACGGTGCTCGAAAAAGTGGCGCCTGAGAGCCGTGCAAAGGCACTGGCGTGACTGCCATCCAAGAGGTCTGCATCGATGCCAGAGCCAGAGCCGTCGACTGTTTTGAGCTTGTCCCGCACTTGGGTGGCGGTATCAGGCGATCCGTTTGCACCAGCAGGGCCTTGAGGACCGACCGGGCCAGTCGCACCAGTTGCTCCTGTAAGCCCTCGCGCGCCCGTTGGTCCGGCTGGACCGG
>NZ_CEZFMW010000099.1:0-13604 GCF_982993085.1 Thalassobacter sp.
AGCGGCGCGAGGATCAGGCGCATACGCTGGAAGAAGACCCCTCGATCTTTCCCCTTGCTATGCCGCTGATCGCAGGACCCGGCGCGATTGCCACCGTGATCTTGCTGTCGGGTCAGGCGCAGGGCGACCCCCTTTATTTGGCACAAGTCATGGGGGTCGCGGCCGCGGTTCTAGGGGTGGTTTTGCTGCTCTTTAGCCTTGCGTCTCCGGTTGAGCGGCTGCTTGGCCCCACGGGTATCAACGTGGTCACACGCCTTTTGGGCATGCTTTTGGCCGCACTTTCAGTACAATTTGTACTGAACGGCATACTCGCCATTTGGCCTAACTGATCCGCGGCCCTATATGATGGGTCATGACTGGCGACGACATTGCAAACCTCATTTACCTGTCCGTTCTGATCCTTGTGATCGGCGGCTACTTTATTGCGGCCAGCCGCACAAACCTGCCTAGGTTGTTGCAGCAGGGTGCAATCTGGATGTTCATCTTCATTGGGGCCATCACTGTTGCTGGCCTCTGGAGTGAAATGGGCACGACCTCTTTCCCTCGCCAATCCGTGGTGCAAACGGAGGGCAGCACGATTGTGTCAGCCCCCCGAGACCGCGATGGCCATTACTACCTTTCGCTGATCATCAATGACGCGCCTATCCGCTTTGTCGTGGACACGGGCGCCACAGATTTGGTCCTGACCAAAGAAGACGCCGTACGCGTTGGTTTGGACCCCAAGCAACTGGCTTATCTTAGCATCGCGAATACCGCCAACGGCCAAGTCCGCTTGGCCCGCGTGCGCCTAGACAGCGTGCAGCTGGGCGATATCACGGACCAAAACGTGCGCGCCGTCGTCAACGAGGGCGACATGCGTGAGAGCCTTTTGGGCATGACATACTTACAAAAGTTCGGACGTATTCAGATTGAGGGCAATCGCCTGACGCTGATCCGTTAACGCCGCCAGAATTGAAGCGTAAAAAGCGCGTAGACCACCATCAACTCTAGTCGTCCAACCAGCATACCTGCCGCCAACAGCCATTTCGCTGTGTCATTGAGCGTGGCAAACGATCCTGCCGGGCCGATGGTATCGCCCAAGCCCGGTCCCACATTTGCAAGGGCCGTCGCAGCCCCCGACAGCGACGTCGTGAAATCGAGGCCGGTCATCCCCAACAGAACCGACAAGACCCCAATAGACACCACAAATACCACAAAGAACGCCATAACCGACGACAACACATCCGGCCCCACCCGCCGCCCGTCATAGCGGATCGCGAAGATCCCGTGGGGTGAGTGGATTTGGCGGATTTGCATCACGATGGCTTTGAACAAAAGCTGATAGCGAAAGACCTTAATCGAACATGCGGTCGACCCAGCGCAGCCCCCAATCAGCCCCGCAAAAAACAGGATCACAACCGCAAGGCTGCCCCATTGCATGTAGTCCGCGCTGGCATAGCCCGTCCCCGTCAGGATCGAGACAGAGTTGAACAGCGCGGCCCGAAACGCAGCCTCTGAGATCTGCCCTTGATCCAGCAAGCGCACCCCCACCATGATCGCAACCAACACCGCCGCGATCCCGAAAAACAGCCGCACCTGACTGTCTTGCAACAACGGCTGTGCTGTACCGGCCGCCAATTGCACAAACCGCACGAACGGCAACGCCGCCAGCGCCATAAACACCACCGCCACATATTGCACCAACGGCCCAAACGCGCTGAACGAGGCATCGGTATTCGCGAAGCCGCCCGTGGCGACGGTAGTCATGGCATGGACGATGGCGTCGAACGGCTGCATCCCTGCGGCGGCATAGGCCAGCGCGCAGGCACCCGTAATTCCGAGGTAGATCACCGAAATAGAGCCCGCGATCTGCGTCGCCCTCGGGAGGATTTTACCAAACGTATCAAACCCTTCCGAGCGGAAGATTTGCATCCCCCCGATCTTGAGCTCGGGCAGGAACACCATCGCGACCACAATCACCCCGATGCCGCCGAACCACTGCAACATGCCGCGCCACAACAATAGTCCCCGGGGTAAGGCATCAAGCCCCGTGAACACAGTGGAACCGGTGGTGGTCAGGCCGGACATCGCCTCAAAGAAGGCATCCACGATGCGGGCCTCTGTGGCGCCCATCCAAAACGGCAAGGCCGCAAAAATCGGCAGGACAAACCAAACGCCCGTGGTCAGCAAAAAGGTCTGTTGCAAAGAGAGCCGGGCGCGTTGCGCATTCGCACAAGCCAGCGCCATACCGACACCGATCAAAAACGTCACGGTCGCGGACTCGAGGAAAACGATCCAATGGCCGTTCCCTTCCCACAGGTCGAGCATCATCGGCGCCAGCATCGCAAGGCCGAAAACAGCCAAAAGCTGGCCAATGACATATCCAACCGGGCGAACGTCTACCATGGGCGCAGCTTTGGGGCGGGGCCGCGAGGGTGTCAAGCCGAGGCTCTAGCCAACGATTGCGCCCAACCCCCAGCCTGCCACAGCACAAGCAGGCAGCGCCCGCGCCAGCCCCCATCCGCGCCACATCATCAACACAGCCGCCAAGCCCGCAAGCACGAGGGCCATGGGGACGAACCCGGCCCAATCGGGCACCCACACCCGGACCAGTCCCCATTGCAGGCGCTCACCCCCCGCAAACACCACATTCAGCGCAAACCAGAGCGACAGGTTCGCGATCACCCCGACCACGGCGGCTGACACCCCCGCCAATGCGCCCTGCAATCGCGGCGCATGGGCGAGCCGTTCGATGTATGGTGCACCTGCAAATATCCACAGAAAACAGGGCGCAAATGTCGCCCACAGCGTGACCAACCCCGCCGCAAGCCCCATGCCCCATGTTTGTGCGCCCGCCATGATACCCACAAACAGCGTCACAAGGATCAACGGCCCCGGCGTTGTCTCCGCAAGGCCTAAGCCGTCGACCATCTGCGCCGCTGTCAGCCAGCCCTGCCCCTCAACCGCGACCTGCGCCATGTAAGCCAACACCGCATAGGCGCCGCCAAATGTGATCACGGCCAGCCAGCTGAAAAACATCGCAATTTCGGGTAGCACGGTCTGTGGAAACACCAGCGCAATTGCCCCGAGTGGCACCAGCCAGACTGCCGCCCAAGTACCAATCCTAACCAATGTATCGCGCAGCGGGACGGCCGGGGGTGCGGCTGTTGCTAAAGCTTTCGGCGCGCAACAGATCGCACCAATACCTGCGGCAACACCTAAGATGACTGGAAACGGCACCTGAAACACGAACAATGCCACAAATGCCGCAAACGCGAGCAGGTAGGCCACCATGCCGTTCAACGTCTTGGCCGCAAGGCGTCGCATCGCCAGCGCCACAATGACCAAGACGGCGGCCTTTATCCCTAGAAATGCAGCCTGCACATCGGGCAACTCGCCAAATGCAATGTAGATCGCTGTCAACGCGCCCACCACCACTGCCCCAGGCAAGACGAACAGGAGGCCCGCGATAACGCCGCCAACTGTGCCCCGCAATCGCCATCCGGCATAGGTACACAACTGCATCGCCTCCGGCCCCGGCAGCATCATGCAAAAGCTGAGGGCGCGCAGAAATTCAGCCTCGGTCAGCCACTGGCGATCTTTGACAAGCGTATCGTGCATCACCACGATCTGCGCCGCGGGCCCACCGAACGACAGCAGGCCAATACGTAAAAAAGCCCATGTAAGATCGGACATCGGGATCATAGGGACGTCATCCCGGCACGGCAAATGCGACCTTTAGCCCACGTGAAACAGCGATTGAAACAACCGCGGATCAAGCGAGCGGGCGGCAAAAGTGTCACCCTCCGTAAGGACCGAGATCGCATCATGGCTATGCAAGCTCTCTTGGTGGCTTGCAATGACGCGGAAGTCGCCGATGCGCGGATCGGCCTTGAGTTGCGCACAAAACGAACGCGCGGCGTCTTCGACAAAGATCGGGTTGGCTGCGTTCAACTCCGCGAAGGCTTGTTCGTCCTCACGCTTGACCATGACTTGCGTTTCCGTGGGCACGCCCGCGCGACACAACTCAATCAGGTCCTCGAACCACAGACGAGACGGCCCGGTCACCTCAACGGACACACGCGCCACGGAGCGTTGCGAATGCGGCGTCGCCAACTGGCCACGGGCCTGACGCGCGTGCTCTGATAGCTCAAGTGAACAGGGGCAAGTGCTGGAATACACATAATCGAGGTGCATGAATTTCTGGCGCACGCCGCCAGTGTCCACAACCTCCATCGCAATGTCGTAATACTGATACCCCGACAGGCCAGACCGTAGGCTGTCCACCTTCATTGGAAAGCTAAAACGCATCTGGATACGCGCATCAAAGCTTTCGAGGTCGGTCTTATAATCACTGAGCGCGGCTTCGATCACGCCCAGTGAAAACCGCTCCTCGGAGCGGGCATAGAATGTGCGCATGATGCGCGACATGTTGATGCCCTTTTTCTCCGCCTCAAGGCTGACGGAGCCGGTGACCGACGTCTCAAGTGTAAGTTCAGCGCCCTCACGGGTGTGATAGCGAATCGGCAAGCGAAAGTTCGAAATGCCCACGTGTTGGATCAGTGCCTTTTCCCCGCGGATCAGGCTAGATGGCCCGTTTTGCAGGTCCGGCAGGGTGGCGCGATACGCATCATCTACGGTGAAATCATCTGGATAAGTGCGGCTTAGGGGCCGGCCCGCACCCTCGGATTCGGGCAAAAGCTGCGCAATTTTGGGATCGAGGGCGGCAATCTCAGCCTCGGACGCAGCAGCGGCCCAGCGCTGTAGCGTTGCAAGCGCCTCGGCGGCTTGATCATCATTCAGTTGGCGGTCAATTTCCGGTGCGTGGATGTTCATGCCATCCCCCCTTGTGGTTCGCGCGATCAGCAGTGCGGGCCCTCCCCGCCTTTTGCGATGGTGTGAGATATACGACCAAGTGTCAGAGTTGGTTTACAATTTTACGACACTTTTCTGAGAAAAACGCAACTTGGGCGAGATTTCCCAGAAAAACAAGGAAACCCCACTGCGCATCAAACCGCCTCTAGTGCCCCCAAGATGTCCGCGATTAAGTCATCGGTGCCTTCCAGCCCCACCGAAAGCCGCACCAAACCATCCGTGATGCCCAGATGCGCGCGTTGATCCACGCTTAGCCGTTGGTGGGTCGTCGTGGCCGGATGCGTCGCGATGGATTTTGCGTCGCCCAAGTTGTTCGAGATAATCACGATCTCAAGCGCGTTCAGGAACCGAAATGCCGCCTCTTTGCCGCCTTTGATATCGACAGCCACAACTGTGCCGCCCTTTTCCATCTGGCGCATCACAAGCGCGTGTTGCGGGTGGCTCGCAAGACCGGGGAACAGAACATTCTCAAGGGCCGCGTGCCCCTCTAGGGCCGATGCAATCGCCAGCGCCGTGTCGGCTTGGGCATTCACCCGCAGGTCGATATGCTCCAACCCCTTGAGCATCACCCAGGCGTTGAACGGGCTCATCGCACCGCCGGTATGTTTTAGATAAGGCTCCGCCGTTTTGCGCACGAAGTCTTGGGTCCCACAGATCACCCCCCCAAGGCAGCGCCCCTGCCCGTCGATGTGTTTGGTCGTGGAATACACCACCACGTCTACGCCCAGCGCGACCGAATCCTGAAAGCACGGCGTGGCAAAGACGTTGTCCATCACAACTGTGGCGTCATGAGCATGGGCCAGATCACAGACCGCCTTAATATCAATAACTTCCAATGCGGGGTTCGAGATCGATTCAAAGAACACAACCTTGGTGTCCGGGCGGATCGCGGCCTTCCACGCGGCAAGGTCGGTGCCATCGACAAATGTCACCTCGACCCCAAAGCGGGTCAGAATTTCTTCGAGGATATAAAGACAGGACCCAAATAGCGCCTTGGCCGAGACCACATGATCCCCGGCCTTCAACAGGCTCATCATTGCGCCGTTCACCGCCGCCATACCGCTGGCTGTGGCAAAGGCATCCTCGGTGCCCTCCATCGCCGCGATCCGGTCCTCAAACATCGCCACGGTAGGGTTGCCATAGCGGGCGTAGATGAACTCTTCGCGTCCGCTTTTGATAAAGCGCGCCTCTGCGGCCTCAGCCGAAGGATAAACAAACCCTTGGGTCAGGAACATCGCCTCTGACACTTCGCCATATTGGCTGCGGCGGGTGCCTGCGTGCACAGCACGGGTCCGCTTGGACAGCGCGCGTTTGGAACCTGCGGTGGTTTGAGGTGTGTCTTTCATGGCTTCGCTCCTGCATCTGGCCTAAACCGGCAATTGGAGGTGCGGGTGGAGCCAGTGCCCCATGACCAACCTCTTTAGCGGCATATTTATAGAGGGCCACAATCCGGTACAAATCCCCTCTCTAGGCGCTGGCATAAAGCGCTGGGGCGCCGGTGTCAATTTGGCTGCACTGTCGCCTGTGTGCGGCACCTTGCCCTTGCGAAGGGTAGAAATTCGGGCGACCTTCTGCTCCAACAGGAGGAACTGCCATGACCACCCCCCAAGACCCGATTGAATTGTATTTCTGGCCCACACCAAACGGTTGGAAAGTGTCCATCGCGTTAGAAGAAATGGGCCTGCCTTATGATCTGAAACTGATCAACATCGGCGCGGGCGAGCAATTCGCGCCAGAGTTCCTTAAGATCGCCCCCAACAACCGTATGCCCGCAATTGTGGACCCGCAGGGCCCCGATGGCAGCCCAATCTCCATCTTTGAGTCCGGGGCGATCCTGCAATACCTTGCACGCAAAACCGGCCAATTCGGCGGCACGACCGAGCGCGAGCGTATCGCAGTAGAGCAGTGGTTGATGTGGCAAATGGGCGGGCTGGGCCCCATGGCCGGTCAGGCGCATCACTTTATGAAATATGCCCCTGCAATGGACCCACCGAATGACATCCCCTACGCCAAAAACCGCTACGGCACGGAAACGGCGCGTCTTTATGGGGTGCTGGACCGCCAACTGGCCAACAACCGCTATGTGGCTGGCGATTTCTACTCCATTGCGGACATGTCAATCTGGGGCTGGGCGTCCCTGTGGGAAGGTCAGCAACAGACGCTAGAAGACAAACCCCACTTTGCCCGCTGGCTGGCAGAGGTCGGCGCGCGGCCCGGTGTCATCGCGGGACGCGCACTGGCGGCGGACAAGCGTGGAGCGGCCAAGGACCTTGCGCGCAGCAAGACGCTGTTCAAATCCACAAAGTGAGGGGAAAATTGCCCACGCTACGTCACAATTACCCCGAGGGACTCGCAAAACGGCGGCGCGCTGCCTAAACTCTGTTAATGTATTTTAAACGGAGCGCATTATGCAGTCAGAGAGTTTGCAAAAATTCGGCTTTGTGGCCTTGATGATCCTGATGGGTTTGGCGTCGCTCGGCGTGCTGGATGGGCAGATCTAAGCATGGCGAAACGCTTTAGTGGAGAGTTCAGTCCTGACGGGCGCAACCAACCGGGGGCCAAGCCCGGCCCGTTGGTCGGTGCGAAGCCGAGCCGCCATCGGTTGCGACTGCTGATCCTGTTCCTACTGCCCCTGCCACTTTTGTTTCTGGGCTTGGGCAAGCCCCCTCTCGCGATGGCTGTCGATTTTATCGCTGCCGCAACGCTGATCCTTGCCGCTTGGCTGTTGCAAGACGGGCTGAAGGCCGAGAACGCCTATAATGACAGAAAAATTGCACGGCGCCCTGCCTTTCCACGCAAAATATGCGCAAGCGTCCTAACAGGTATCGGCATCGCCTTGGCCACGATGGACGTGCTATCCGGCATCCCCGGTGCCGCGCTTTACGGGATTGTCGGCGGAATTCTGCACAGCTTTTCATTCGGCATCGATCCCATGCGCGACAAGGGCATGGAAGGCATCGACACATTTCAGACTGAGCGTGTGGCCACTGCCCTCGACAAAGCCGAAGGTTACTTAGCCGAGATGAAAGATGCCGCCCTACGCGCCGGAGATCGCGGTGTGATGGCACGGGTGGATCGGTTCCAAACCACAGCCCGCGTTATGTTTCGCACCGTCGAAGAAGACCCCCGCGACCTGTCTGCTGCGCGTAAGTTTTTGGGCATCTATCTTGTGGCCGCCCGTGATGCGACGGTCAAATTCGCGGATCTGTTTGCCCAAACCCGCGACGCGCAAACCTTGGCCGATTTTGACGCCTTGCTCACCGACCTAGAGGCCAGCTTTGAAGCGAAACGAGAAAAGCTTTTAGTGGCAGATCGCAGTGATTTAGATATTGAAATTGAAGTATTACGAGACCGTCTTAAACGTGACGGCCTGCTTATTAACGATTAGGAATTTATCATGGAAAAATCAGTACACGAACAAGCAAAAGCCGCCCTCAAGGAGGTCGAAGCCATCAGCGCCGTCGTCTTGCCCGAACCCACCGCCGAGCTGATCCCACTTGCCAAGGCCGAGGCCCCCTTGGCCGCAGACATCCGCAAGCGCATGGATGAAATCGATCTGGCCAACACCGACAGCATCATAGCATTTGGCTCTGCCGCGCAGGTTGAATTGCAAGAGATCTCCCAAGCCATGTTGGCCGACGTCAAAAACAAAGACGTAGGCCCCGCAGGCGACAGTCTGCGCACGATGGTGACCACAATCCGCGGCTTCTCCGTGAGCGAGCTGGACGTGCGGCGCAAACGCTCGTGGTGGGAACGGCTCACTGGGCGTGTCGCGCCCTTTGCCAATTTTCTTGCGCGCTACGAGGACGTGCAGGAACAAATCGACAAAATCACCGAGACGCTTGAGGGTCATGAGCAGACCCTCCTAAAGGACATTAAGTCCCTTGATAAACTCTATGAAAAGACCTTGGATTTTTACCGTGAGCTGGGCCTGTATATCACAGCCGGTGAGGAGAAAATCAAAGAGCTAGACACCAATGTCATTCCCGCCAAGGCATCTGCAGTTGCCGCCGCCGCCCCCGATGACCAGATGATCCTTGCACAAGAATTGCGGGATATCCGCGCCGCGCGCGATGATCTGGAACGCCGCGTTCACGACCTTAAATTGACGCGGCAGGTGACGATGCAATCCCTGCCCTCGATCCGGTTGGTGCAGGAAAACGACAAGTCACTGGTGACCAAAATCAACTCGACCCTCGTGAACACCGTGCCCCTGTGGGAAACCCAACTGGCGCAGGCGGTCACGATCCAACGTTCCCGCGAGGCGGCAGAAGCTGTGCGCGAGGCCAACGACCTAACCAACCAACTGCTCACCCAGAACGCCGCCAACCTGCGCGAAACCAACAAGATTGTGCGTCAAGAAATGGAACGCGGCGTGTTCGATATCAACGCCGTGAAACAGGCCAATGACGATCTAGTCGCCACGATTAACGAAAGCCTCCAGATCGCGGATGAGGGCAAAGCCCGCCGCGCCGCCGCTGAGGTAGAACTGCAGAAAATGGAGGCTGAGCTGCGCGACACACTCGCCTCTGCCAAGGCGCGCAAGGACGGCGTGGGCGACACGGCAGGGACATCGGTGCCCATCGCATGATCCCAGCGCGCCGCTCTTTTTCGATGACCATTGCGCGGCTGGCCGCTGCGTTTGGCCTGTGCGCCCTGATTGGGGCCTGCGCGGTGGCCCCACCCGATCCGCCCGACGCCATCCCCATGGTCGCCCCCGGCGTGATCCCAGCGATCCCCGCCGTGCGCACCCCATCGTATGAAAGCAAATCAGCCCGCAAATACTATACCCGAGTAGAAAAAGAGCAGATCGCACGGGGCCTGATGCGCGTGGATGGCGGTGGGCCGGACGTGCCCTATGACGCCGATGACCTGAGCCGTAATTTTGAACGCGTGGCGCTGTTCAACGAATACACGCAAATCGGCGGGCGGTTTGTAGCGGCGCAAACAGAAGCCCAATTGCGCCGTTGGGAGGGGCCTGTGCGCATCGCCCTGCACTTTGGGCCCAGCCTGCCAGAGGCGCAGCAGGCCCGCGACAAAGCCCTTATTCAGAAATACATCAAACGGCTGGCGCGCGTCACGGGGCATTCGATCACGCTGGTGTCCAACCCCAAGCGGGCCAACTACCATGTATTCGTGGTCAGCGTGGATGAGCAGCGTAACCTTGGCCCCCTGATCAAAGCCGTAGAGCCCAAGCTGGGCACCGCAACCATCAAGGAAATGACCAGCCTGACGCGCAACAATTTCTGCGCGGTCTATGCCTCTTCCACACGGGCCGCGCCCTATGTCTATTCGTCAGCCATCGCCCTGATCCGAACCGAGCATCCCGATCTGATGCGCGATGCCTGCTATCACGAGGAAATCGCCCAAGGTCTTGGTCTGGCCAACGACAGCCCCAAGGCCCGGCCATCCATATTTAACGACGACGAAGAATTTGCCTTTCTGACCACTCATGATGAACGGCTACTCAGCATTTTGTATGACCCCCGGCTCCGTCCCGGGATGACCCCCGACCAAGCCCGCCCCATCGTCGCACGTCTTGCAAGCGAGCGCGCGGCCAGCGGCTCTATCTGATTTTCCGCCTCAGGAGGCACGCATGCCCATTTTCGATTTTCTAAGCGGCCAGTTTATTGACGTTATTCATTGGACCGACGACAGCCGCGACACCATGGTCACCCGGTTCGAACGCGAAGGCCATGAGATCAAATACGGCGCCAAGCTAACCGTACGCGAAGGCCAAGCGGCTGTTTTCATTCACGAGGGCCAGTTGGCGGACGTGTTTACCCCCGGGCTCTACATGCTCGAAACCAACAACATGCCGATTATGACCAGCCTTCAGCACTGGGATCACGGATTCAAATCCCCCTTCAAGTCTGAGATCTATTTCGTCAACACCAACCGCTTTACTGACCTTAAGTGGGGCACCAAAAATCCGATCACCCTGCGTGATCCTGAATTTGGCGCCGTACGGTTGCGGGCCTTTGGCACCTACACCGTCAAGGTGACAGACCCTGCCCGGTTCCTAACTGAGATAGTGGGCACGGACGGTGATTTCACCACCGATGAGATCACCTTTCAAATCCGCAATATCATTGTCCAAGAAGCCTCGCGCGCGTTGGCCAGTTCGCGCATACCGGTGCTGGATATGGCTGCCAACACCCGCGATTTGGGCAAGCTGATCGCAGAGCAGATCAGTGAAACCATCACCGGCTACGGGCTAACACTGCCGGAGTTATACATTGAAAACGTCTCACTGCCGGCGGCGGTGGAAAAGGCCCTTGATAAGCGCACCTCAATGGGCGTCTTGGGCGATCTTACGGAATACCAACGTTTTGCGACCGCTGAGGCGATGCAATCAGCCGCGACGACGCCGAATTCCGGCATGGGTGCCGGGCTCGGCATGGGAATGGGTATGGGCATGGCGCAATCCATGGCCCAGCCTCAACGGGGCCCGTGGGGGGCTGTGCCACAGGCGGCGCCACCACCGCCGCCTCCTCCGGTGGAGCATATTTGGCACATCGCACGTAACGGTCAGACAACGGGGCCATTTTCAAAGGCTGCGATGGGTAAAATGGTGACCGAGGGCGGTCTGACCCGCGACACGCACGTTTGGACACCGGGCCAAGATGGCTGGCTGCGCGCCGAGGACGTGCGCGAGTTGGCGCAGCTGTTCACCGTGATGCCACCGCCTCCGCCCCCCGGCGTCTAGGGTGCCCTTGCGCAGCCGCACATGACTGACGTGCTCGACCACCGATTTCCCTGCGACGCCTGCGGCGCGGACCTGCGGTTTACGCCCGCCGCTGGACAGTTGGTCTGTGACCACTGCGGCAACACCGCACCAATGGAAGGCCGCCGCGTCGCGACGTTGCAGGAAATCGACCTGCGCACAGGGCTCAGCCAAGGCGGCTCAGACCTCATGGAGGAAACGCGCGTTTCGACCTGCCCCAATTGTGCCGCACAGGTCGAATTTGATCCCGACATCCATGCCGCAGAATGCCCGTTTTGCGCCACCCCCGTGGTCACCGACACAGGTGCGCACCGTCATATTAAACCCGCCGGTGTCTTGCCCTTTGCGCTTGAAGAAACAGCAGCCAAGCAAGCCATGTCAGATTGGCTGGGCGGTCTGTGGTTCGCGCCGAACGGGTTGCAGGCCTATGCGCGCAAAGGGCGCAAAATGCAGGGTATCTATGTGCCCTACTGGACCTTTGATGCGGATACGGCGACCGATTACACAGGTCAACGCGGCACGGTTTATTACCAAACAGTGACTGTCATCCGCGACGGAAAGCCCGTGCGCAAGCAAGTGCCTCGCACGCGATGGCGTACTGTCTCGGGGCGGGTGGCGCGGTTTTTTGATGATGTGCTGGTGCTTGCCTCCCGCTCGCTTCCGGCGCGGTTCACCAAGGCGCTCAGCCCCTGGGATTTGTCCGCGCTCACACCCTATACGCCCGAATTTCTGGCCGGGTTTCGCGCCGAAGGATACACCGTCACGCTTGAGGACGGTTTTGAGGACGCCAAGCAACAGATGGACGCCGTGATCAATCGCGATATCCGCTTTGACATCGGCGGTGACAAACAGCGGATCGACCATGCCCGCACCCAGATGCGCGATGTGACGTTCAAGCATGTCCTGCTGCCCGTCTGGCTTGCCGCCTACAAGTACCAAGGCAAAAGCTACCGCTTTGTGGTCAACGGTCAAACCGGCCGAGTGCAGGGGGAACGTCCCTATTCGGCGTGGAAAATCGGCTTTGCAGTGCTGGTCGGGCTGGTACTTGCGGCGGCAGTGGGCTACGCGATTGCCCTAAGCGAACAGGGAAGGTTTTAGGCGATGATACTTTGTGCGGGCGAAGCCTTGATCGATATGTTGCCACGCCAAACGGCGGCGGATGAGGCCACGTTTATGCCCTGCACAGGCGGGGCCGCGTTGAATATGGCAGTGGCTTTGGCACGGCTCGATACGCCGGTGTCGTTGTTCACGGGCCTGTCGACGGACATGTTCGGCAACCAACTGCGCGCCAGTTTGGCGGCGGCTGGTGTGGGCGACCGTGCGGCCACATCGGACCGGCCCACGACACTAGCCTTTGTGGAACTGGTCGATGGCAGCGCACGGTACGCGTTTTTTGACGAAAACACCGCCGGACGGATGCTGACGGCGGATGACCTGCCCGCGCTAGATGATGTCCAAGCCGTGGCACTTGGCGGGATTTCACTGGCGGTTGAGCCGTGCGCCGACGCGTTTGAGAGCCTGTGCACCCGTGCGGCCGCCGACAAACTGGTTATGATTGACCCCAACATTCGGCCCTTGTTCATCAGTGATGAGACCCGCTATCGCGCGCGGCTGACCCGCATGATGGCGGTGGCCGATATCGTCAAGCTTTCGGACGAAGATCTGGACTGGTGGAATGGCGGCGACATCGATGCGCTTTTGGCGTCTGGCCCCAAAATGCTGGTGATGACCAAGGGCCCAGAGGGCGCTGTTGCGATCCGCGCCTCGGGGATGGTCTCGGTGCCTGCAACTCGGGTAGATGTGGTCGACACCATCGGCGCTGGTGATACGTTTAACGCGGGTTTCTTGGCAGGGCTGTCGGATGCGGACGCCTTGTCCAAAGCGGCGCTGGCCACGCTTAGCGACGACACCTTGCGCAATGCCCTCACGCTTGGGGTGCAGGCTGCAGGCATCACGGTTTCGCGTGCGGGCGCCAACCCGCCCCACCGGTCCGAGCTATGAGGGCCGTTGTCCAACGCGTCCG
>NZ_CEZFMW010000100.1:0-13597 GCF_982993085.1 Thalassobacter sp.
TCACCGGACCTGATGAAAATGGTCGCTTTGGCGACTTTGGGGGGCGTTTCGTATCCGAGACGTTGATGCCGCTGATCCTTGAGCTGGAAGCTCAGTATGAGCACGCCAAAACGGACGACAGTTTTTGGGCCGAGATGCATCACCTGTGGACCCATTACGTGGGTCGGCCTAGCCCGCTATATCACGCAGAACGGCTGACCGAGATGCTGGGTGGCGCCAAGATTTACCTCAAGCGGGATGAGCTGAACCACACCGGTGCGCACAAGATCAACAACGTCTTGGGGCAGATCATTCTGGCCCGTCGCATGGGCAAAACACGTATCATCGCCGAAACAGGCGCGGGCCAGCACGGCGTGGCGACTGCGACTGTGTGTGCGAAGTTCGGCCTGAAATGCGTTGTTTACATGGGCGCGCACGACGTGGAACGTCAGGCGCCAAACGTGTTCCGCATGCGGCTATTGGGTGCAGAAGTCATCCCTGTGACCTCGGGGCGTGGTACGCTTAAGGATGCTATGAACGACGCTTTGCGCGACTGGGTGACCAACGTGGCCGACACATTCTATTGCATCGGCACCGTCGCAGGGCCGCATCCGTACCCGGCAATGGTGCGCGATTTTCAGGCTATTATCGGCCAAGAAACCCGCGAGCAGATCATGCAAGCCGAGGGGCGTCTGCCCGATACGATCATCGCGGCTATTGGCGGTGGATCGAACGCGATGGGCCTGTTTTACCCATTCCTTGACGACAAAGACGTCGCGATCATCGGGGTTGAGGCCGGTGGCAAGGGTGTGAACGAAAAGATGGAGCATTGCGCCTCTCTCACTGGCGGGCGGCCCGGCGTTTTGCACGGCAATCGGACCTACCTGCTGCAAGACGACGATGGCCAAATCCTCGAAGGCTTCTCGATTTCTGCGGGTCTGGATTATCCGGGGATCGGGCCTGAGCACGCATGGCTGCACGACATTGGGCGCGCGCAATACGTTTCAATCACGGATGTTGAGGCGCTGGATGCGTTCCAAGTCTGCTGTGCCCAAGAGGGGATCATCCCCGCGCTTGAGCCCTCTCATGCGCTGGCGCATGTCCTCAAGATCGCGCCGACCCTGCCCAAAGACCACCTGCTGGTGATGAACATGTGTGGCCGCGGCGACAAGGACATCTTTACTGTAGCTGCCGCCCTAGGCATGGAAATGAACAACGGCGCCTAAGCGCTTTGCTCAAAACGAAATGCGGGGCCCATCAGGTAAGTGATGGACCCCGCAATAGTCGTCAACCGACGCTTCAATCCGTGAAAATTAGATAATCGAGTATTGTTCGAGGATTTCGAGCGGCACGATCTCGGTCGCGGCGAGGTGCGTGCTTTCTAATTTTACGTGCGGGGCGACACCTTCATCATGGGCCTGCATGAACCGCGTGGCGCACAAACACCATTGGTCACCCGCCTTTAGACCGGGAAAGTTGAATTCTGGGCGTGGCGTGCTCAGGTCATTTCCAAGGTACTTCGAATAGGCCAGAAAGGCGTCCGTCATCAC
The DNA here is from genome assembly GCF_982993085.1 of Thalassobacter sp. Taxonomy (NCBI): domain Bacteria; kingdom Pseudomonadati; phylum Pseudomonadota; class Alphaproteobacteria; order Rhodobacterales; family Roseobacteraceae; genus Thalassobacter; species Thalassobacter sp. The sequence continues at coordinate 1,530 of NZ_CEZFMW010000100.1, forward strand.
GGCGCAAACCGTATGGCTGCCTCGGTCCAGCAGTGACGTGTCGCAACACCCGTTACGATAGAACCCGGTCACAGGGTCCAGCGAGCAGGCCTGCAATGTCTCCCCTAAGACGTTGGTCGAGGGAAAGGGATCGGTTTGATTAACCATGGTTTTTCCTTTTTGATCTCAGGTAGGCGACGGTAGCGCCCAGTCCACCCAACGGCCGTGAAAACACGCTCGTCCAGCGATATATGTCTCATTCCCAGGCCAGCAGCGCAGCGTCAGGCAGGCGCCCGGTGCGTCCGAATTATCCGCCTCCATTGCGAACCAAAGGAGCGGAGCGTCAGTCGTGGCCTTATCGCCCGCAGCTTCAATCGCAACGCGCGCTCGGTGCTGAATAGGTGCAGGAAAATACTGCCAAGCAATGGTGTGGAAAATCAGTCGCGTCGCCATAGGTGCGGGTTGTTGTAATTGCGCTTCGATCCAATCCGCGGCGTCGCCCGTGTCCACGCGGGCAGGGGGCAAGGCCATTGCCGCGCGTGTGCGGCTTAGCCGTTCCGGCTGGTCTGGCCAGAGATAAGCCAACAGCCGCAACCGATCGTCAGCCTCGCGTAACTTGGGCGGCGCAAGGTCAACACCCCTTCGTGCCGCAACGGTTGGCTCAACACTTGGGGGCAGCGCACCGCGCCAATCAGGGGCCAGCTCAACCGGGGCATCTAGTGGTCCAAAGCGTATATTTTGCGCCTCCAAACCATAAGCGTCCCAGTGCAGGTTCAAACCCGCGCTCGCGCCCAATTCCAACAGATGCAAGGGCAGGCCAAAACGTGCGCTTGCCCATTGGCCCGCAGCTCTTACAACGGCTGCGCGTCGGATTTCATTGGTTTGTGGTGCAGATTGCACCCAGTCCGTTAGCCACGCATCATGGCCCTGAAGGGTTGCAAAAACTGCTGCCCAAAGCGTGCTATCCGCAACCTCGTGGGGCGGGTAGACCGCTTCAAGCTCCGGTGCGACCCCGCGCAAAATAAGGGCATGCAGCCCACCCGCCAGCCGAAGCGGGAGGGAGGCCCCGGCAGGTCCCACATCACCGGACCAAGCATAAAGCGTGGCAATCATGGGCGACGTATCTGGCCTCAATTTCTCACTGAGTATCGTCATGAGCCGGCCCATGAAAGGCGAGCCCAAAGCGCTGCAATGCGCCGCCTGTGCGGCAAATGCGGCGTTCAGAGGTGTCACTTGAACCGGTCCATCAGCCGCTGCAAGGGAGAGGCACTTGGGCTATCTGCCTCGGCCTTTTCCTGCGCAGGGGCCGGCTTATTGCTCACCGGTTTCGGCTTAGAACCGGTTGAGGGCCGCGGCGGTGCTACACGCATAGCCACCGCATTCGAGAACCGCGCAGGATCGCCACCCGCTAATGCCGCGGCACCGTCCGAACACCCCCGCAAAACATCATCCAACCAGTCAGTTTCCGCCTTGGCAAAGTCGGACAAGACATAGCCCGAGACACGGTCCTTGTGCCCCGGATGGCCAATCCCCATGCGCACACGCTCATACTCAGGCCCAATATGCTGGTGGATCGATCGCAACCCATTGTGTCCGGCATGTCCGCCGCCAACCTTGACCCGAACTTTGCCAGGCGCAAGATCCAGCTCGTCATGGAACACCGTCACATCACTGGACTCTAACTTATAGAACCGCATCGCGGCTCCAACGGATTGCCCGGACAGGTTCATAAACGTCTCAGGCTTTAACAGAACGACCTTCTCAGACCCAAGCCGTCCCTCGCTCACGCTGCCCTGAAACTTGCTCCGCCATGGCGCAAAACCATGATCGCTCGCAATCCGATCCAGCGCCATAAAGCCGATATTGTGCCGATTGTGCGCATACTTCGACCCCGGATTGCCCAACCCAACAAACAGACGCATCGCTCACCAATCCTTTGTTCCAGAAATACTCCGGGTGCGCGAGGGCTGGCCCTCGCTCCCGCACTCTACCAAGCGCGCACCCAAAGAAAAAGCGCGCGAGGATAACCTCACGCGCTTTCAAATTTCACTGCAAAAAGCGCTTACGCTTCAGCAGCAGCCTCATCCGAAGCATCTTCGTCGTCAGCTTCGTTATCAGCCGACCGCAGCCCCGAAGGTGCCGAGATGTTTGCAATCACAAAATCACGGTCGATCGTAGGTGTTGCGCCTGCGGGCAGGTCCACACCGGAAATTGTCAGTGTGTCGCCAACATCAGCACCTTCCAGATCAACAACGATCTTTTCGGGGATGTCACCGGCAGTCACAGTCAGTTCGACCTCAGGGCGCACAACAGTCAAAACGCCGCCGCGCTTGATGCCGGGGGCTTTGTCTTCGTTGATGAACTCAACTGGAATGAACAGTGCGATTTTCGACGTGCGACGCAGACGCATCAGGTCGACGTGTGTGGGCAGGTCTTTGACAACGTGACGCTGGACGCCGCGGCAGATGACGCGCACGTCCTCTTGGCCTTCGACCTTCAGGTTCCAAAGCGTCGACAGGAAACGGCCTGCCTTCAGCTTTTTCAGCAGCTCGTTGAACGGGATGTTGATCGCCAATGGATCAGTGCCACCACCGTAAACCACGCCCGGCACCATGCCGTCGCGACGTGCTTGACGGGCGGCTCCCTTGCCTGTCCCCGTGCGTTCGTGTGCGATAAGATCAGGAATCTCTCCGGCCATATCGAATCTCCTTTAAGTTAAGGGCTTCCTCCAGGGTGCAAGCCCATGAGCCGCACGCGTTAGACGCCCTTGCCCCATTTTACAAGGCTAATACCGCCCAAGCCTGTGGAAAACACCCCAAAAACCAAAGGGCACGCCACAGCGCGCCCTTTCATAGCCCAAATATGGGGATCAGGCTTCCCAGCGCCCGCGGAAGTCTGCGGGGATCAACAGGTTGGATCGGCTCAATGCGTTCACATCTGTCACGCCGCACAGGCCCATTGTGGTGTCCAATTCCTTGTGGATAACATCCAAGGCCTTTGTCACGCCTGCCTCACCAGCGGCCCCCAAACCGTAGACAAAAGCACGGCCCACGTAGGTGCCCTTTGCGCCCATCGCCATAGCCTTGAGCACGTCTTGGCCCGAGCGGATGCCACTGTCCATATGGACCTCAATCTGCTCGCCGACGGCATCGACGATGTCTGGCAAGACGCGGATGGACGACAAGGCACCGTCCAACTGACGCCCGCCATGGTTGGACACGATGATTGCATCTGCCCCCACATTTACGGCCTTGCGCGCGTCCTCTACGTCCAAGATGCCTTTGACGATAATCTTGCCGCCCCACATCTTGCGCAACTGCGCGATCCGGTCCCAATCCAACGCTTGATCAAACGCTTGCGCCGTCCATGACGATAGGCTGGATGGATCCGTCACGCCCTTTGCATGCCCCACGATATTGCCGAAAAACCGGCGCTTGGTGCCCAGCATCCCAAGGCCCCAGCTCCACTTGGTCATCATGTCAGCCACACTGCGCACGGTCAGTTTGGGCGGAGCGGACAGGCCGTTTTTCAAATCCTTGTGCCGCTGGCCAAGCATCTGCAAATCCACGGTGATCACAAGGGCCGAACAGTTCGCAGCCTTCGCCCGATCCATCAAGCGCTGCATAAAATCGTCGTCTTTCAGGGTATACACCTGAAACCAGAACGGTTTGGTCGTATTCTCTGCGACGTCCTCAATGGAACAGATGGACATGGTCGAGAGCGTGAATGGCACGCCAAACTTCTCGGCGGCACGGGCGGCTTTGATCTCACCATCGGCACTTTGCATCCCAGTTAAACCCACCGGGGCTAGGGCGACAGGCATTGCCACGTCTTCGCCTAGCATTTGCGTCTTGGTCGTGCGGCCTGTCATGTCCATCGCTACGCGCTGACGCAGGCGGATCTGGTCAAAATCTGTGGTATTCTCGCGAAACGTCTGCTCGGTCCAACTGCCGCTTTCGGCGTAGTCATAAAACATCTTTGGAACGCGACGCTTATAAATACGCTTAAGATCGTCCACAGTCGTAATAACAGCCATTTCTCGCCCCTTAGTCCTAATTGGTAAGCCTATCTAACCAATTGCGCAGCTTTCCTCAAGGTGACACAAACGCCACGCTTTGAGCTGATATCATCACGCACGATTTTGCGCTGCAATGAAAAACCGTGGCTCAATTCACTGTTATATCTGCCTAAAATGCATAGAAACCCGCAGAACGCGCGGCCCAATGGCCAACGCCGCCTCCTTTGTTCCGAAAAAACTCAAGAAACCGTGCAAACCGATGCGCGCTTAGCCCGCGTCGCACAACATGTCAGTCGGCGAAGGGGTCCTCGTCATAACCGACCCCAACAAGGCTCAGACCTTGCGGTGGTGACACCGGCCCGCACCTGCTGCGGTCGGCGCTTGCCAATACTTCGGCCACGTCCTCAGGCTCCCACGCGCCGGCGCCCACGCGTTCCAATGTCCCGACCATGGAACGCACCTGATTGTGCAAAAACGACCGTGCCCGAAAGCGAAATTGAAACTCGCGTCCGCCGGGGTAGGGGTGCTCGCTCACAACTACCTCATCAAGTGTTTTGACCGGCGATTTCGCTTGGCAAATCGATGCGCGAAAGGTCGTGAAATCGTGCAATCCCTCTAGCATTCGGCCGGCGGCCTGCATCGGTTCGAGTGAAAGTGGGCCTGGTACCTGCCATACGCGCCCTCGGTCGAATGTCACAGGTGCACGGCGCGCGATCAGACGAAACAGATACCGCCGCTCTCGTGCCGAAAATCTGGCGTGCCAATCATCGGCCACCGGTTCAAGTGCGGTGATCGCGATAGGCGCGGGCTTGAGGTGATAATTCAATGCTTCGCGCAGGCGAAATGGGTCCCACTGGCGGCTCATATCAGCGTGTGCCACCTGACCTGTCGAATGAACGCCCGCATCGGTGCGCCCCGCTGCCGCAATAGAGGGCACATCGGGATCAAGTCGCCGCAGCGCTTCCTCCAGCGTTTGTTGCACACTGGCGGGGCCATCTTGGCGCTGCCACCCTGCAAAGGGGCCGCCGTCATATTCCACTATCATCGCATATCTGGGCATGGCGTGGGCCTAGCCTGCGAAACTCCGCGCGACAAGACCCTACACAAAACCTACCCCCCATGCTTATGTTCCAAAGGGGCCAAAGAAAGGGCTGTTATGGTAGTGGATCGAGTGGCGGACGCGCTGTTGCGCGGCGTTGAAGGGCTGTCTGACACGGTTTCCGGCGCGCTCTTTGAACCGACGATCCGCCTCGGTGTCACGGGGCTTAGCCGCGCGGGAAAAACTGTGTTTATCACGTCACTTGTCTCCAATCTGATGGAGAGGGGGCGCATGCCCGGGCTGAGTTCCAAGATTGAAGCCGCGTTTCTTCAGCCGCAACCAAACGACACTGTCGCGCGTTTTGACTATGAGGCGCATCTTGCCGCCCTCACCGGGGCCACGCCGCATTGGCCCGAAGGCACGCGCAGCGTGTCTGAGCTGCGTTTGTCGATCAAAGTGCGTCCCGGTGGTCTGCTAGGCGGGTTGCAAGGGCCGCGCACGGTGCATTTAGATATCGTGGATTATCCCGGTGAATGGGTGTTGGATTTGGCCCTGCTAGATCTGGATTATGCGGCGTGGTCGCGCCGCACGATGGAACGGCTGGCGGCGTGGGGCGCGACGGATACGCTTGCGGCGCTGCGCGGGGTCGATAGTGCCGCCTCACATTCTGAGCCCACGGCGCAAAAGCTGGCACAAACCTACACCGCCGCCCTGCATGCGGCGCGCGCACAAGGGGCCCAAGACTGCACACCGGGCCGCTTTCTTCTTCCCGGTGATCTTGCGGGCTCGCCTGCTCTGACGTTCGTTCCCTTGGATGCGCCCGCAATGACACGCGGCTCGTTGGGGCGCGAAATGGCCCGTCGGTATGACGCGTACAGGGCGCGCGTTGTGCAGCCGTTCTTTCGCGATCACTTTGCGCGTTTGGATCGTCAGATCATTTTGATCGACGTTTTGGGGGCGCTGCATTCTGGCCCGCGCGCAGTGGATGAATTGCGCGTCGCCATGGCCGATCTGCTGGGCGCGTTCAAACCCGGGCGCACTGCATTTTTGACCCGGTTGTTGATGGGGCGACGCGTGGATAAGGTGCTTTTTGCGGCAACCAAGGCAGACCATCTTCATCATACACAACATGCGCAATTGACGGCGCTAACCTCGGCTCTCGTACAAGAGGCTCGCACCCGGGTCGATTTCTCCGGTGCCAAAACCCATGCGATGTCCATCGCGGCTCTGCGCACCACCTCCGAAGAGATGCGCACCCATGAGGGGCGTGAATTGGGCGTTGTGCGGGGCCGATTGCTGGATACGGGTAAAGAGGCCGCGCTTTACCCCGGACTATTGCCGACCAACCCGGACCAGTTGTTGAACCCTGCGCGCAGCGGTGCGCAGGCGTGGCTGGATGCAGAATATAACATCATGCGGTTTCAGCCTGCGCCGAACAGTCTGCGGCTGGGTGCTGGCCCCCCACACATCCGCATGGACCGCGCCGCAGAGTTCTTGCTCGCGGATCGGTTGCGGTAAGGAGATCGCGATGTCCAACCCCAAAGACCGCAAATCCGGTCCTGTCTTCTTTGACCTCGATACAGAGGGCCACACCGACGCGTTTGCAGACAGCCATAATCACCCAGCGGACGCGCCACCTGTGCCCGAAACTGCGCCCGATGGGCGCGCCATGCAAAGCGTGGCGGCATTGGCGGTGCGGCGACCCTCGGTGCTGGCGCGGCTGTTTTGGGGGTTGCTGATATCGCTTTTGACGTTTGTGATATCTGTTGCGGCTTGGGGGTTCGTGACGGATCTACTGACAGCGAACCCCTTGCTGGGTTGGATCGCTATGGGGCTGGGCGGGGCATTTGTTGCGGTTCTGGTAGCAATTGCGTTGCGGGAGTTCGCCACACTCGCACGGCTTAAACGGATCGACGGGATCAAGGCGGCTGCCGCAGAAGTGACCGACCTTGCCAGTGCGCGCGCGCTGACGGCGCGGCTGACGGCGCTTTATAGTGGGCGTGCGGATATGCGATGGGGGCAGGACCGTTTTGCACAAGCAAGTGCCGACGTTTTCGATGCTGACGCGCAACTTGCGCTGGCTGAGGCTACGTTGCTGGCCCCGCTGGATGTCCGCGCCACACGTGAGGTTGAGGCCGCCGCGCGCCAAGTCGCGACTGTGACGGCCTTGGTCCCGCTTGCATTGGCAGACGTGGTTGCAGCACTTGCCGCGAACCTTCGAATGATCCGCCGCATCGCCGAGATTTACGGCGGTCGCGGGGGCGTGTTGGGCAATTGGCGGCTGACACGCTCGGTGCTGACGCATCTTGTGGCGACGGGGGCTGTGGCGGTGGGCGATGATCTGATCAGTTCGGTTGCGGGGGGCGGGCTGTTGTCCAAGGTGTCGCGCCGCTTTGGCGAAGGCATCGTGAACGGGGCGTTGACCGCGCGCGTGGGTGTGGCCGCGATTGAGGTGTGCCGCCCGCTGCCCTTTGTGGCGCAGACCCGACCTTCGGTTTCGGGGGTCGTGGGGCGGGCGTTAACTGGCCTGTTTGGCAACAAAGCTGGGGGCTGAGGGGCTTGGTTCCAACAGACCGCGCCTGCGGTGTTCTTGGGTTGTCGGGTCGTGGATGGGTGCCTATAAGGACCCCCATGTTGGGTCGCTTGATTATTTTTCGAATTATATCCCCGGCGCTCTGAACTTTGAGCCGCCGGGCAAAGGCGTATGAGACTTCGCGCCGCCGCACCCCAAAACCCCTTGATGACATTTAGGATGACGCGCGATGACCGCCGAGACCCCCGACACACCCCTTGACTACAAAGACACGCTGAACCTGCCGAAAACGGATTTTCCGATGCGCGCGGGCCTGCCCAAGCGTGAGCCCGAGTGGCTGGCACGCTGGCAAGCGCTTGATGTATATGGCCAATTGCGCCAGCGTCCGGGCCGCACGCCCTTTACGCTGCACGATGGCCCACCCTATGCCAACGGCAACCTCCACATCGGTCACGCGCTGAACAAAATCCTCAAGGATATGGTGGTCCGCTCGCAGCAGATGCAGGGCCGCGATGCGCGCTATATCCCCGGCTGGGATTGCCACGGTCTGCCAATCGAATGGAAGATCGAGGAAAAGTACCGCCAGAAGGGCCGTGATAAGGACGCCGTGGATGTCATTGAATTCCGTAAAGAATGTCGGGATTTTGCGCGCGGTTGGGTTGATATCCAGCGTGAGGAATTCAAGCGTCTGGGCATCACGGGCAATTGGGATCAACCTTACCTGACGATGGATTTTCACGCCGAGCGTGTGATTGCAGAAGAATTCCAGACCTTCGTTATGAACGGCTCGCTCTATCAAGGGTCCAAGCCGGTGATGTGGTCGCCTGTTGAGAAAACCGCACTGGCCGAGGCTGAGGTCGAGTACCATGAGCGTCAGTCCGAGGCGATCTGGGTGCCGTTTGAGGTGGTCGCCGGTGGTGCCGATCTGGGCGCGCCGTGCAAGGTCGTGATCTGGACGACCACACCGTGGACCATCCCGCAAAACCGAGCCATCTGTTTTGGGTCGCGCATCTCGTATGGTTTGTATGAGGTGACTGGCCGGCCCGAGGAATGCTGGGCCACCGTGGGCACGCGCTATTTGTTGGCCGATGATCTGGCCGAAGAGGCACTGGCGGCTGCCCGTCTGACCCCTGATATGTACCGCCGTCTGCGCGATGTGCCGGCGGATGAGCTGTCCAAGATCACCTGTGCCCACCCCTTGCGCGGCGCAGAAGGCGCGTCGGGCGAATGGGACTTTGACGTGCCGCTTCTGGCGGGTGATCACGTTACGGATGACGCCGGTACGGGCTTTGTCCACACTGCGCCCAGCCACGGTGACGACGACTATGCCATTGGCGTGACGCACAAGTTGCCGATGACCTACAACATCCTTGATGATAGCTCTTTCCGGGCTGATCTGCCGTTTTTCGCGGGTGAGCAAGTGATCCGTCCCAACGGCAAACCCGGTGGTGCGAACAAGGCGGTCATCGCTAAACTGATTGAAGTTGGGGGCATCCTCGCCTCGCGCCGGATCACGCTAAAGGATGCGCATTCGTGGCGTTCCAAGGCGCCGGTGATCCGGTTGAACCGTCCGCAATGGTTTGCGGCAATCGATGTGCCGCTGAACGATGGCATGGATGACTACGGCAAAACCATCCGCGAACGCGCGCTGACGTCCATTGACCAACTGGTGACGTGGACCCCGCAAACCGGGCGCAATCGGTTGCATTCCATGATCGAGGCGCGTCCCGATTGGGTTCTGTCCCGTCAACGTGCATGGGGTGTGCCGTTGACTTGCTTTACCAAAGTAGGTGCCGCGCATGATGATCCCGACTTTTTGCTGCGCAATGCTGAGGTCAACGCCCGTATCAATGCCGCGTTCGAGGCCGAGGGCGCGGATGCGTGGTACAAGGATGGGGCCAAGGAACGTTTCCTTGCGGGGATCGTGGATCCTAATGAATACAATCAAGTAATGGACATTCTTGATGTGTGGTTCGATTCCGGTTCGACCCATGCCTTTACCCTGCGGGACCGTGCAGACGGCTCGGATGATGGCTTGGCGGACTTGTATCTAGAGGGGACCGATCAGCACCGCGGTTGGTTCCATTCTTCGATGCTACAGGCCTGTGGCACACGGGGGCGCGCGCCCTATCGCGGGGTGCTGACCCACGGCTTTACGCTGGACGCCAAGGGCAACAAGATGTCCAAGTCCGTGGGCAACACGGTCGCGCCCGAGAAAGTGGTCAAGCAATACGGTGCTGACATTCTGCGACTGTGGGTGGCGCAAGCCGACTACACCGTGGATCTGCGCATCGGGGACGAAATCCTTAAGGGTGTGGCCGATAGCTACCGGCGTTTGCGCAACACGATGCGGTTCCTCTTGGGGGCGCTTTCGGACTTCTCCGACGCGGACCGTGTGGACCCAGCAGACATGCCGGAACTGGAACAATGGGTCCTGCATCGCTTGTCAGAGTTGGATGAGCAGGTGCGCGCAGGCTATGACGCCTATGACTTCCCCGGCGTCTGGAACGCAGTGTTCCAATTCTGCACGGTTGAGTTGTCGGCTTTCTATTTCGACGTACGCAAAGACGCGTTGTATTGCGACGGCGATACGGCGCGGCGCCGGGCGGCGCGGACAGTGTTGGATATTTTGTTCCACCGTCTGACCACGTGGCTGGCCCCTGTGCTTGTCTTTACGATGGAAGAAGTCTGGCTAGAACGGAACCCCGGTGAGGGGGCTTCGGTCCACCTAGAGGATATCCCCGAGACACCCGCCGCATGGCGCAATGAAGCGTTGGCCGCCAAGTGGTCCACCATCCGCGCGGTCCGCCGGGTCGTCACCGGCGCGCTTGAGATTGAGCGCCGGGAGAAGACCATCGGTGCGAGCCTAGAGGCGGCCCCCAGTGTGCACGTCGACGCGGCGACCAAAGCTGTGCTGGACACGGTTGACTTTGATGACATCTGCATCACCTCGGCGATCTCGGTCGCAGAGGCGGGTGAGGGCGCATTCACATTGGATGATGTGCCGGGCGTTTCGGTGACCTTTGCCAAGGCAGAAGGCGAGAAATGCCAGCGGTGTTGGAAAATCTTGCCAGACGTTGGCACCCACGCGCACACGGGCGTCTGTGGTCGGTGTAACGACGCTTTGGGCTGACATCGGGTAACGGGTCGCGCGCCTAGCGACCCGGATGCTTGATCTTGTTGAAAAGGCCCCCAAGAGGTGAACTCTTGGGGGCCTTTGTGTCTTTATTCAGCAGCGCGAAGCGGGGAGGGTGGTTTTGGGCCATCAGATGAACCCTCGGCCGTTGGGTCCGCTTCCGGTTCCGGCTCAGGGAGCGTTTCGGGAGAATCCTCTTTCACGGTCTCGGCCTCTGGTTCCTGTGGCGGCTCAGTCGGGGCGTCCTCTGTCCAGATCATCTCGGGCAGGCCCCGGCGACGGGCCGCACGGCGTAGGGCGAAATCCTCAGCCGCTTGTGAGCTGCGTCCAAGGCTCAACCGTCCCAACAGGCGCGCAAGAGCAAGCACGTAGTGCGTTGCCCAATATCGGATCGCCAGCATTGACGGGGTAAAGATCAACGTCAGGACGGTCGCGATGCCAAGGCCGAACACCACTGCGGTAGCAAGCTGGATCCACCACAGGGCCGTCGGGCTTTGTAGCGAATAGCCCCCGCCGATAAAGTCGAATGACAATCCGAACATCATCGGCGCGAGGCCGGCCATCGTGGTGAGCGTTGTCAGCAGGACGGGGCGAATGCGTGCTTCAGCCGTGCGGGTAATCGCCTCAATCCGGGGCATGTAGCGCGCGTATTCTTGGTAGGTGTCGATGAGCACAATATTATTGTTCACCACGATCCCCGCCAATGCGACGATCCCGGTGCCGGTCATGATGATCGAGAAAGTTTGCCCCAAGATGAGCATGCCCCACAAGACACCCGCCGTAGACAAGACCACTGCCAAAAGGACCAAAACAGCATTGTAGACTGAGTTGAACTGCGCCAGCAGGATGATGAACATCAGCCCCAACGCACCGATAAAGGCTTGGCTGAGGAAGGCTTGGCTTTCGGCTTGGTCCTCTTGGTCGCCAGTCCATTCCCATGCGACTGTCGCGGGGAAAGGGTTCGTGTCGAGCCATTCGTTGAGGGTTGCGATCCGCTCATTCGCTGTGAGGGGAACATAGGTCACTTGCAGCTTACCATCCGCAACATCGCGACCGATCTGGTCCAGATTTGCAGTGCCGCGCAGCTCTGTGATGTTGTGGTACTCGACGCTGTCCCTCGACAGCCCCAGCAAGGCGCCGATCCCCGTGGCACGGGTCACGAGTTGCAGATTGTATGGCGCGCCTGCTGCGACTTGCTCGGGTGTTAGCTGTGCGCCCAGGCCCAGCGGTGCGGCGCCATCCTCTAGCGGGGCGCCATCCGAGCCTAAGGGTGTCAGGTCATAGATCAAGACGCCTGTGACGGCATTAGCCTTAACGTCGAAATAGCGTTTGCCGTCAAAGCGGTTGATCTCTGCCAAGCGCG
>NZ_CEZFMW010000101.1:0-13448 GCF_982993085.1 Thalassobacter sp.
GCCTAAGTTGCCACCCCAAGAGGGGGGCTTAAGATGGATTTCACAAACGTAAACGCGCGCGGCCTTGTGCTATTGGGCTGTGGCAAGATGGGTTCAGCGATGCTGGCTGGTTGGCTGGCTGACGGCCTTTCTCCTGCTGCGGTGCATGTGATTGACCCGGCTCCCTCAGACTGGCTGAAGGCCCAAGGCGTTGGCATTAACGGTTCGCTGCCGCGCTCCCCCGCGGTTGCCATAATCGCGGTGAAGCCGCAGATGATGGGTGAGGCGCTGCCTCAGCTGCAATCCCTTGAGAATACCCTGCTTTTGTCTATCGCTGCGGGTACCTCTATTGCCGTGTTTGCACAACATTTCCCCGGTGCCGCCATCGTGCGTGCCATGCCGAACACCCCTGCCGCCATTGGGCAGGGTATCAGTGCGATGGTCGGAAATGCTGCCACAACTGCGGATGATCTGGACATGGCCGAGGGCATTTTGCGCGCCGTTGGCGAGGTAGTGCGCCTTGATGCTGAGGATCAAATCGATGCAGTGACGGGGCTGTCAGGATCAGGCCCAGCCTATGTGTTCCACTTGATCGAGGCTATGGCAGAAGCAGGCGTGGCGCAGGGGCTAGATCCGGAACTGGCTCTTAAACTCGCGACCCACACCGTGGCTGGGGCCGGAGCATTGGCCATCGCCTCGGACGAGCCCCCCGCACAGTTACGCATCAACGTGACCTCGCCTAACGGGACGACCCAGGCTGGGTTGGAGGTGCTGATGCCAGAATTACCCAACCTGATCGCACGCACTGTGTCCGCCGCGACTTCACGCTCCAAAGAGCTTAAGGGGTAGGGCATGACCGACCTCAGCTTTGACGATTTTCAAAAGGTTGATATTCGCGTGGGCCAGATTGTCCGCGCAGAACCCTACCCCGAGGCGCGCAAGCCCGCGATTAAGGTCTGGGTCGATTTCGGACCTGAGATCGGTGAGAAAAAGAGCTCTGCTCAGATCACCAAACACTACGCACCAGAGGATCTGCCGGGCCGCAAAGTGATGGCAGTCGTTAACTTTCCACCGCGACAGATCGGAAAATTCATGTCCGAAGTTCTAGTGCTTGGGGTGCCGGATGAGGACGGAGAGGTGGTGTTGCTAACCCCCGACAAAGACGTGCCAATTGGCGGAAGGATGTACTGATGAAACTGCTTATTTCTCGGCGTTTACCTGAGTCAAATATGGCTGAGATTGAGGGTGATGCGCGCTTTGATGTCACCACCCGGACGACGACGCAACCGATGTCGCGCGATGAATGTGTGGCCGCTTTGGCTGACTATGACATCATCTTGCCGACGCTCGGTGATCTGTTTTCTGCCGCTGTTTTTGAGGCGGCAAATGCCATTCGGTGTAAACTGTTGGCGAATTTTGGTGTCGGGTATAATCACATCGATGTTGCTGCCGCGCGGGCCCACGGGATTGAGGTGACGAACACGCCGGGTGCTGTAACCGATGCGACAGCGGATATTGCGTTAACCCTGATGCTGATGACCGCGCGTCGTGCTGGCGAGGGGGAGCGGATGTTGCGCGCCGACGGCTGGGACGGCTGGCACCCTACCCAGATGCTGGGGTTTCACCTAAGTGGCAAAAGGCTGGGAGTGATTGGCATGGGCCGGATCGGGCAAGCCATTGCGCATCGCTGTCGTGCGGGATTTGGCATGGACGTAGTCTATTATAATCGTTCAAAAAAACCGGTTGAGGGTGCGCGGCAACTCCCGAGTGTTGAGGACGTGTGCGCGCGGGCCGATGTTGTCGTGATGGCAGTTCCGGGCGGGGCAGAGACGCACCATCTGATGGATGAGGCGATGTTTGCTGCGATGCAGTCACATGCACTTTTTGTGAATATTGCACGGGGTGATGTGGTGGACGAAGCGGCCCTTGTGGCCGCACTTCAGGCCAAACAGATCGCTGGTGCGGGCTTAGACGTTTACGAATTTGAACCAAAGGTTCCAGCGGCCCTCAAAGCTATGGATAACGTGGTTTTGCTGCCCCATCTGGGCACCGCTGCTTTGGAAGTGCGTGAAGATATGGGGCGTATGGCATTGGCCAACGTGATGGCGTTCGCTTCGGCAAAGCCGGTGCTAAACGCGGTCTAACGCTTTGTAGCTTCGCGAAAATGTCGTCGGCAAAGAGAGACGTAACGCTCATTGCCGCCGACCTCAATTTGCGCGCCTTCGGTAAGGGCGCGACCCTCTGCGTCGGTCCGGATAACCATCGTGGCCTTGCGTCCACAATGGCAAATCGTCCGGACCTCACGCATTTCGTCCGCAAGAGCAAGAAGTGCCGCCGAGCCGGGAAACAATTCCCCGCGAAAGTCGACGCGTAGTCCGTAGCACATCACCGGGATGCCCAGATCATCTACTGCGCGTGCAATTTGCCAAACCTGTTCGCGCGTTAGCCATTGGGCTTCATCGACCAGCACACAGGCACAAGGGCCTTGGGTGAGTCGGTCTTGGATTATTTCAAATATATCAGTTGCTTGATCATAAATATCAGCCTTTGCCTCAATCCCGATCCGGGAGCCAATCACGCCGACATCACCAGCACGATCATCAAAGTTCGCAGTCAGCAGATAGGTCTGCATGCCGCGTTCAATGTAATTATACGACGCCTGCAACAGCAAAGTTGATTTGCCGGCATTCATGGTGGAATAGTTGAAGTAGAGCTTGGCCATATGGGTTTATCCGTGGCCGAGAGGCAAGGTTCAAGGGACTTTTACCTCCACTTCATTCAAGTTAACGCGCAGCCATCTAGTGCTTGGTTAACACGACCGAGCCCACGGAATAACCCGCGCCAAATGAACAAATGAGCCCACGATCGCCTGTGGTCATATCGCTTGAGTGTTTTGAAAATGCGATGATCGAACCTGCTGACGACGTGTTGGCATAATCCTGAAGGATGTTGGGCTGCTCACTGGGATCAGGTGTGCGGCCAAGGACCTTTTTACCAATGAAGTCGTTCATCGTTTTGTTGGCTTGATGCAGCCAAAGCCGTTTGAGATCAGAGGCTTGCACGCCTTCGTCAGCCATGTGCGCTTTGATGTGTGCCGAGACCAAAGGCAGCACTTCCTTGAAGACTTTGCGACCGTTTTGCATGAACTGCATGTCCCGCCGATCTTCCATTTGATCGTGTGCGCGACGGAGAAACCCGTTGTTGTTGCGGATGTTATTCGAGAACTCAGTCGCGCAGCGTGTGCTGTCGATCCGAAAGCCTGAGGTTGCGTCGGCCTCAAGCACGAGCGCAGTTGCGACGTCGCCAAAGATGAAGTGACAGTCGCGGTCGCGCCATTCGAGGTGTGCGGAGCAGATTTCAGGACAGATGACCAAGGCTTTGGAAACACTGCCTGATTTTATCATGTCTGCCGCAGCTTGCAGCCCGAACGTAGCCGACGAGCATGCGACGTTCATGTCAAATGCAAAGCCCCCGGTACCCAGCAGTTGCTGGATCTCGATCGCGACGGCTGGATAGGCGCGTTCGTGATTAGACGCTGCACAGATTACAAGGTCTACGTCCGCAGGATTAGTCCCTGCCATATTGAGTGCTGTGCGTGCAGCGTCTATCCCCATTTCGGCCATTTGGCCCGGTGCATCGTCTGGCCGCGGTGCGATCTGTGGAAACATGCGATCTGGGTCAAGAACGCCATTTTTATCAACAACATACCGTTGGTTGATCCCTGAGGCGGAGGTAATGAAGTCGGCGCTAGAGTGTGCGATTGCCTCTATCTTGCCGGCCGCGATTGCCTCTGCTTGCTTCTCATTTTGGGCATCGGCAAACGCGTTGAAGGCAACGACCAATTCATCATTCGTAATGATTTGAGAGGGCGTGAAAACCCCGTGTCCGGTGATGGAAACTGACCGCATTTGACCCCTCCGCCTGTGTTTCGATCAACTGCGAGGAAAGGGAGGGGCAGGTCAACAAAGACGCTACGGAAGAGCGATTTTGACACTAGGTGCCTTGCGGTGTGCTGGGGCACCCCGCGCATTAAGGGGTGCCCAAAAGTATCAAAAAATGCGGCGCCTTTACTGCAGCGAGCGGACCCCAACGTCCCCTTCGTCCCGCGCTTTGATCGCCAAAGCGGCTGCGTGGCTGCCAGCAAGCGTGGTGTAGTAGGGGATCTTGTCCATCAAGGCGACGTTGCGCATTGAGCGTGAGTCTTCAACCGCTTGCGCGCCTTCGGTCGTGTTCATGACCAAGTCGACTTCGCCGTCCTTCATGACGTCAACGATTGTGCGTCCGCCTTCATATGCCTTGTTCACGCGGGTTGACGCGATGCCATGGTCGGCGAGGAATTTGGCTGTGCCATCCGTTGCGAGGATCGTGAAATCCTTTTCCGCAAGCACGCGCGCGGTTTCAATCAGTTGCTCGGTTTTGTCTTCGGGTTTGATCGACATAAACACGGTGCCGGTCTTGGGAAGCTCAACGCCCGCGCCCATCTGTGCCTTTAGGAACGCCCTTGGGAAAGAGCGATCCCAGCCCATAACTTCACCGGTCGAGCGCATTTCTGGACCCAAAATCGTATCAACACCGGGGAAGCGTGCGAAGGGCAGCACAGCTTCTTTGACCGAGAACCACGGTGTGTTTGGGTCGGCCAATGTCATCGGGTCGGGCAGGGGAACGTGTTCGCCCGTTGCCGCGTCATCTGCATAGGGTGCGCGCAGCGGGAAGTTGGAGAGCGGCTCACCCGCCATGAGGCGTGCGGCGATCGAGGCAATCGCACTGTCCACGGCTTTGGCCACGAAGGGCACAGTGCGCGATGCCCGTGGGTTAACCTCAATCAGGTAAATGTCGCTGCCTTTGACTGCGAACTGGATGTTCATCAAACCGACAACGCGAAGTGCCAGCGCGAGATCAACAGTTTGGCGGCGAATTTCATCAAGGATGTCAGCGGACAGCGAATGTGGGGGCAGCGAACATGCGCTGTCGCCGGAGTGTACGCCGGCTTCTTCGATGTGCTGCATGATGCCTGCGACGTGGACGTTTTCACCGTCAGACAGGGCGTCAACATCCACCTCAATCGCGCCGGATAGATAGCTGTCCAGCAGCACGGGGCTGTCACCAGAGACAACCACAGCCTCTGCAATGTACCGCTCCAGCTGGGCGGTATCGCGGACGATTTCCATCGCGCGGCCACCCAAAACATAGGACGGGCGGATCACCAGCGGATAGCCAAGCTCTTCGGCGCGGATCCGGGCTTCGTCATCACTGGACGCGATCGCGTTGCGCGGCTGCTTGAGGCCCAGACGGTTCACAAGCTCTTGGAAACGCTCACGGTCTTCTGCAAGGTCAATGGCGTCGGGGGTGGTGCCCAGAATGGGAATGCCCGCTTCATTCAGTGCGTTGGCCAGTTTCAGCGGGGTTTGACCCCCGAACTGTACGATCACACCGTGCAGCGTGCCGTTGTCTTGTTCAACACGCAGGATTTCCATCACGTGTTCAAACGTCAGAGGTTCAAAATACAGACGATCCGAAGTGTCGTAGTCAGTCGAGACTGTCTCGGGGTTGCAGTTGATCATGATCGTCTCATAGCCCTGATCGCTCAGCGCGAAACAGGCGTGACAACAGCAATAATCGAACTCAATGCCTTGGCCGATACGGTTCGGACCACCGCCGAGGATGACAACCTTTTTGGCGTCGCTAGGGCGGGCCTCACACTCTGGCTCACCCATGACAGGTGTCTCATAGGTGGAGTACATGTAAGGCGTTTGAGCCTCAAACTCAGCGGCACAAGTATCAATGCGTTTGAACTGTGCAGTAACACCAAGGTTAAGGCGCGCGCGGCGGACGTTATCTTCGGTCCGGCCGGTCAGTTTGGCGAGGCGGGCATCGGTGAAGCCCATCATTTTGAGCGCCCGCAAAGGTGCATCAGTGACAGGCAAGCCATTTTTGCGGACCTCAGCTTCGGCATCGACGATTTCACGGATGCGGTCTAGGAACCATGGGTCAAACGCTGTGACGGCTTGGATTTCGTCATTCGACAGGCCTTCGCGCATCGCTTGAGCGATCACACGGATGCGGTCAGGTGTTTGGCGCGACAGCTCTCGCTTGATGCCCGCAACGTCCGTGCCGATATCGATTTCGTCAAAACCGGTTAGGCCAGATTCCATCGAGGCCAATGCCTTTTGCATCGATTCGTGAATCGTGCGGCCAATAGCCATCGTCTCACCCACGGATTTCATCGCGGTCGTGAGAAGCGGTTCAGAGCCGGGGAATTTTTCGAACGCGAACTTGGGGATTTTTGTGACGACATAATCGATGGTCGGCTCGAACGAGGCCGGTGTGACCTTGGTGATGTCGTTATCCAGCTCGTCCAACGTGTAGCCCACGGCGAGCTTCGCTGCGATCTTAGCGATGGGAAAACCCGTCGCCTTGGAGGCCAACGCCGAAGAGCGCGACACGCGGGGGTTCATTTCGATGACAACCATGCGGCCGTCGGCTGGGTTTACGGCCCATTGCACGTTGGAACCACCAGTTTCGACGCCAATTTCGCGCAGCACGTTGATCGAGTGCGTGCGCATCAGTTGGTATTCTTTGTCCGTCAGCGTCAGGGCCGGGGCCACAGTAATACTGTCGCCAGTGTGCACGCCCATGGGGTCCACGTTTTCGATGGAGCAGACGATGATCGCGTTGTCAGCGGTATCCCGCACAACTTCCATCTCGTATTCTTTCCAACCCAAAAGGCTCTGATCCACAAGGATTTGCGCCATGGGAGAGGCCTCAAGCCCGCTCCGGCAGATGGCCTCATAATCGGCGCGGTTGTAGGCCACGCCGCCGCCAGTACCACCCAATGTAAAGGCAGGACGAATGATGGCGGGCAGGCCGATATGTTCCAGCGCGTCGAGGGCCTCTGCCACGCCAGAGGCGATGTCGTACTTGCCGTTATCCTTCTTGGGAGCGGCGACGATGGTGGCTTTGGGGTTCTCGATGCCGAGACGGTCCATCGCTTCGCGGAACAATTTGCGATCTTCCGCCATTTCGATGGCTGCGCGCTTGGCGCCAATCAGCTCGACGCCAAATTTCTCTAGTACGCCCATATCGTCCAGCGCGAGCGAGGTGTTCAGCCCAGTCTGCCCGCCCATTGTTGGCAGTAGCGCGTCGGGACGCTCTTTCTCGATGATCTTGGCGACAACTTCGGGCGTGATCGGCTCAATGTAAGTCGCATCCGCAAGGCCGGGGTCGGTCATGATGGTCGCTGGGTTCGAGTTCACGAGGATGACTCGGTAGCCTTCTTCGCGGAGTGCCTTACAGGCCTGAGCGCCGGAGTAGTCAAACTCGCAGGCCTGCCCAATCACGATGGGGCCTGCACCGATGATCATGATGGATGAAATATCGGTACGTTTGGGCATAGTGGGCTCTCCGGACGAAGTTGAGGCAGCGGTGGCGGCAAATTGACTGCGTTATAGGCATGGGTGGAATGGACGCAAGGGGGGAACGCGCGATTTGGCTAACAGCCTGTGCGTGTATGCGGGCCGATGGGCTAGGGCTGGTCTTGGCTTGGCTCGGGGCGGGGTGTTTGCACCGATGATTGAGGTGCATTCCAAAGTGCGTTCACCTCGGCCCCCAGCAGGATGATAAACGCCGACAGCCAAAACCAAGTCAGTAGGACGATCACGCCCCCAAGCGCGCCAAAGCTTTGGTTATAAGACGCAAAGTTGCCAGCATAGAACGCAAAGACGGCAGACCCGGCCAGCCATAGCACGCAGGCCACGCCAGCCCCGCGCAGCGAGGCGCGTGTTGCAAAAGGCTGCGTCGGGCCAAAACGGTAAAGCCCGGTCAGCCCAGCAAGGATTACAATCACCATTAGTCCCCATACCAAGACCGCGCCCCAGGGGCCGAATTCGATCACCGGCCCCAAGAGCGCGACTGCAGCGGGCACTAATAATGTCGCCGAAAGACCCAGCACCGCCCCGAGAATCAGTGCCACCGTTAGCGCCAGCCGAGTGGCGGTTTTGGCGACAAAGCCCCGTGTCTCGATCGTCCCGTGCGCGGCGTTCAACCCCTGCATCAGTCCTGCAACCCCGCGCGAGCTGGAATACAGTGCTACGCCCAGCCCGACCCATGCCGCGACCTCTAGCCCCAGCCCATCGCCGCCTGCCACTGCAGTGGCTTGGCTCATCACGATGTTGATCGCGTCCTCGGGGATGATGTCTGTGAACAGATCTACTTGCGCTAAAATCTGATCAGGCTCGATCAACAACCCACCCAAGGCGAGGCCTGCCGTGATTGCCGGAAACAATGCGAGCAGCCCATAAAACGCCACACCCGCTGAAATCAGCGCGATGCGATGTTCTGCCAGCCGCGTGTTGAGGGTCCAGATGAACAAAGCCCCGCGTTTCAGCCGATCTAGTGTGTCGCGATCAAACATATGCAACATGGTTGCCTGATCGGCTCGGGCCGCTCAAGTGAAGTATTTATGCTGTTGGCACTATTTCGTACCGGCGGGCTGGATGTTGATTGGCGCAGGCTTTCAATTTGTGGACGACATAGTCAGGTCGAGTAAGGCGTTGGTATAGCAGGGTCAAAACGGCTGCATGCCCATCGCACAGGGGAGCATCTGCGACCTCGTCGCGCACGATGGGTTATTGGCAGTTTGTAGGCGGATGGGTGAGTGGTTGATTATATTGAACCACCCCGAGCCAATGAACGGCCACGCATGATGCTGGATAGAATTTGTCAAAAGCCGCGCTGCTATTCTTTACAGGGCCATAGATAGTGCCAAAGCGCCTTGTGCGCATGAAATCCACGATAATTCTGCGTCACCTAGCCCAGCAAAGGCGCACGAACCATGGCAGCTGGGGCCATGATAGGCGCAGCGAAAATGTACCCAGAAAAGTCGCAAATCTCGACCTTATCCTGCATTTCCTGAAAGAGGGGTTTAAGGGGGCACGGCGCCGACACCGTCCAGTTCGAAAAGTCATGCTGCCAATAACACGATGATCGGTACCTCGGTGTAATGTCGGTTTCAGGCAGCAGGCGTCATCTTTCTATTCAATGCGTGTTTCTTTGACGTTACTCCTTTTTGTTCCCTAAATACCTCCCGCCGGAGGCTTCCGAGAGCCCAGATACCCCGACGCCGCTTGACATCTGGGCGCGCGCGCGGTGTATCGGCCCGACCCCGCACCCGGACATCCAACGGAGCCTGACATGCACGCCTACCGCACCCATTCTTGTGCTGATTTGACCAAAGCTAACGAAGGCGACACGGTCCGCCTCTCTGGTTGGGTACACCGTATCCGCGACCACGGCGGCGTGCTTTTCATCGATTTGCGCGATCACTACGGCATGACACAGCTTCTGTGCGATCCCGACAGCCCTGTATTCTCAGACGTGGAAAAGCTCCGTTCTGAGTTTTGTATTCGGATCGACGGCAACGTAAAGGCGCGCGACGCGAGCTTGATCAATCCAAAGCTGCCCACCGGTGAAGTCGAAGTCTATATCCGTGACGTCGAAGTTCTGGGCGGCGCGGGCGAGCTGCCACTCATGGTCTTCGGTGACCAAGAATACCCCGAAGAGACGCGTCTCAAATACCGCTTCCTTGATCTGCGCCGTGAAAAGATGCAGCGCAACATGACGCTTCGTTCGGACGTTGTGTCCTCCATCCGCAAGCGTATGTGGAATGACAACTTCCGCGAATACCAGACGCCAATCATCACCGCCTCCAGCCCCGAAGGCGCGCGTGATTTTCTGGTTCCCTCGCGCCTGCACCCCGGCAAATTCTATGCCCTGCCACAGGCTCCGCAGCAATTCAAACAGCTGCTCATGGTCTCGGGCTTCGACAAGTATTTCCAGATTGCGCCCTGTTTCCGCGACGAAGACCCCCGCGCCGATCGTTCGCCAACGGACTTCTACCAACTCGACCTTGAGATGTCCTTTGTGGAACAGCAGGACGTGTTCGATGTGATCCAGCCGGTCATCCAAGGCGTGTTTGAGGAATTCGGCGGCGGCCGTAAGGTCGACACAGTTTGGGAACAGATCAGCTATCGTGATGCGGCCCTTTGGTACGGCACCGACAAGCCTGACCTGCGTAACCCAATTAAAATGCAGGACGTGTCTGAGCACTTCCGCGGTTCCGGTTTTGCGATCTTTGCTAAGCTGCTTGAGCAGGACGGTACCGAAATCCGGGCCATTCCTGCACCCACGGGTGGCTCGCGCAAATTCTGTGATCGGATGAATGCCTTTGCCCAAAAAGAAGGTTTGCCCGGCATGGGCTACATCTTCTGGCGCGATCAGGGCCAAGGCATGGAGGCCGCTGGCCCCTTGGCGAAAAACATCGGCCCTGAGCGTACGGAAGCTATCCGTGAGCAGCTCGGTCTGGGTGTCGGCGATGCAGCGTTCTTCCTTGGTGGCAAGGCCAGCGCGTTTGAACGCGTTGCTGGCAAGGCGCGTACAACCATCGGTGACGAACTGGGCCTAACGGATCAAGATCGCTTTGCATTCGCGTGGATCGTGGACTTCCCGATGTACGAGGCGGACGAAGAAACCGGCAAGATCGATTTCTCGCACAACCCGTTCTCCATGCCCCAAGGCGGCATGGCTGCGCTCGAAAACGATCCGCTGAACGTTTTAGGCTATCAGTATGACCTGGCGTGTAACGGCTACGAACTGGTGTCTGGCGCGATCCGGAACCACCAGCCTGAGATCATGTTCAAAGCGTTTGAACTGGCGGGTTACGGCGCGGACGAAGTGCGCAAACGGTTTGGCGGGATGGTTAACGCGTTCCAATACGGCGCCCCTCCGCACGGCGGTTGTGCTGCCGGGATCGACCGGATCGTGATGCTGTTGGCGGATGAGGCGAACATTCGCGAAGTCATCCTATTCCCAATGAACCAGCGGGCCGAGGATTTGATGATGTCGGCGCCGTCCGAGCCTTTGCCGGATCAGCTGATGGAACTGGGCCTGCGGGTTATTCCGCAAGACTAAGCCAGCCCCTTACAGAATATTCAAAAGCGTCCGCCTTAATGTCGGGCGCTTTTTTCGTTTTGACCCGTCTTACACGGCTTGCTTGTGTTCCAGCCGCTTGGCGATGAGGCGGCGCAAACGCTCTCGGGCTTCGGGCGACATTTCATAGGCTTCGGCTTCGCGTAGCAGATCGTCGTCGTGGCCGGTACGCGCCACACCCTTCAGGAAGCCAGAGATAAAACTGGCGGGCACACCCTCATCGTCCATTAGCTTGGCTACATGGGCGAGGTCTTCATCCATCGCAAAGCTATCCGGTGTCACGGTGTCCGAACTGGCTGCGGGCGCGGCCTTTGGTCTGTCTTCCTCTGGGATATGTTTGAGAATTTCTTGCTGAAAGACCGCAAGGCTTTCGATCGGTTTGGGCAAAAAACCATCCGCTCCGGCCTCAATTGATGCAAATTCCGATTCTTCGCGGTGATTGCCAGAGGTCGCCAAGACAATTGGAGGACGTTGGTTCGCGTGATCCAAAGTGCGGATAAGCTCTAGCCCCGATCCATCAGGCAGTCCGAGATCAATGATGGCAACGGTCGGTCGGTATGTGGTCAGGTGCCGTCGCGCAGCGGCCAAAGAGTCGGCTCGTCGGATGCGCGCGCCGGACCGTAGGCACAATAATCGCAGCGCCTCAGAGGCAAATCGGCTGTCTTCGACGATCAAGACAGTCACACCCAGTAGGGGCCGCAAAGGGGTGGGACGCGGCACGTTTAGTTTTAGGTCTGAGAGGTCATCCATTGGTTTTCTCCGAATCCTTTGAACCTAGAAAACGCCTTTAGGCCTAACAACCGGTAAACAAGCGCCAGAAATCCTTGCTAGCGTGCACAAGCGGGGTCTTGTTCAGGGGGCTTTGGGGGGCCATAACCTGATCAAAGCTATAAGGAGTTTCCCATGATCGGTCGTTTGAACCACGTTGCTATTGCTGTGCCAGATCTTGAGGCGGCGGCCGCCCAGTACCGTGATGTCCTTGGTGCCAAAGTGAATTCCCCACAGGATGAACCAGATCACGGGGTCACGGTTGTTTTTATCGAACTGCCCAACACCAAGATTGAGCTTTTGCATCCGCTGGGCGAAAACAGCCCCATCCAAGGGTTTCTAGATAAAAATCCGTCTGGCGGCATTCATCATATTTGCTACGAAGTTGACGATATCCTCGCAGCGCGCGACCAGTTGCAGGCGTCAGGCGCGCGTGTTCTTGGCTCGGGTGAGCCTAAAATCGGGGCGCACGGGAAGCCTGTCTTGTTCCTTCATCCCAAGGACTTCACAGGAACTCTAGTTGAATTGGAACAAGTCTGATGGGCGTTTTCAGCGGAATTGTTCTGTATGCGGTGATCTGGTTCATCACGTTGCTGATCGTGCTGGTCATCCGTCAGCCTTCGCAGGCTGAGGATGGGCCCGTTGTGCCCGGCACCCATGCTGGCGCGCCAGCCGACCCACAACTGCGCAAGCGCTTTTTCTTGACGACCGTCATCGCGTTCGCACTGTGGTTGCCGCTTGTGATGACGATTTTATCCGGGGGCATTACGCTGGCTGATATTGACTTGTTCACGCGCTTTGGCGGCGGGGGCCAACCCTATGGAACAAGTGAGTAAAGGCGGCCGCACCAATCACTGGAACCAATAGGTTCAGCATGGGCACCGTTAACGGCACGGCCATGACCACGCCCAAAGCCCAGATGGAAAACCGATTGCGGCGGCGAAATGCGTTCGCCTCCGCCCGAGGCAAACGCCGCAAGGCTACCATCTGTGCGTATTCACGCCCCAAAAGCACACCGTTCACGCCCCAAAATATCACGGGTGCAAGCGGCGCGAACAACAGATAAGCCAGCAGCGCCAGCAGGTTCACACCGAGGATTAGCCCCAAAAAGCCAATCGAGTCGCGGATTGCTGTGGCCAATGGTGCGCCTGTGGCTGGTGGCAATCCTGGGTAATGACGATCTTCTACCGCGTCTGCGATCCGCTCGAGAAAAATGCCTGTAAAGGCCGAGGCAACGGGCACCATTAGAAACACCGACAGCACCATTACCACCGGGACAGAGGCCCAGCCTGCCGCCTCTGCCAGCCAAGTCACTTCACCGATCCAAGGCAGGCTGACAGACGGTCCAATGAGCCACTGCACGCCTGTGATGAACAGAAAGCTGAAACCAATCAGCAAAGCCAATGCTAGGCCAACGCCCAACACCAAGACATTGCGAAAACGCGGATCCGGAAGCTGAGCAATCGCCTTGGTGACGTCGCTGATCATGCGCTGAGCCATGTGGTTATGGCGGCCATGTCGGGACGTGGCCGTTCGGGTGGGCGCGCACCTTCGCTACCCAAATAGACGTATCCTGCAACCCATTCATGTGCCGCAAGCCCCAGTCCTTCGCTCAGAAAATCGCGGTCTGTGGCCATCCAATTCGTTAGCCAAGATGCCCCCCATGCGTGTTTCGCGGGATGGTGGGCACAGATTTCATCTGATCGTGGGCAGTGATT
>NZ_CEZFMW010000102.1:0-13364 GCF_982993085.1 Thalassobacter sp.
TCGACTGCGAACCGCGCCATTTGACAGGGAGAAAGCCATGAGTCGCGTCAAACTGACGGTTAACGGAGAAACCGTGAGCCGGGAGGTGCCAGACAACACCTTGCTATCGCAGTTTCTGCGCGAAGATTTGCGTCTGACCGGCACGCATGTTGGCTGCGATACCAGTCAATGCGGGGCCTGTCTGGTTCATGTTGATGGACGTGCAATTAAGGCCTGCACCACGCTGGCCGCGTCCATGGATGGGGCCGACATCACGACGATTGAGGGCGTTGCCAACGGGGATAATTTGCATCCGATGCAGACGGCGTTCAACACGCATCATGGGCTACAATGCGGATTTTGCACGCCGGGTATGGTGATGGCGGGCATCGATATTGTGACTCGCTATCAGGCCATGGGCCAGCCTCTGACCGAGGCTGCAATCCGCGAAGAATTAGAGGGCAATTTGTGCCGCTGCACCGGCTACCACAACATCGTCAAAGCGATTGCGGACGCCGCATTGACCATGTCGAGTACTGCAAAGGCGATCCAATAGATGGGATCGGCTCAGAAAGGATACGTCGATGTATGAGTTGAAATACCACAAAGCGACCTCTGTCGCGGATGCGGTTGACGTTTTGGGCAAGGCTGACGATGGCAAGGTGCTCGCTGGTGGTCAGACACTTGTGCCCACGATGAAACAGCACCTCGCTGCCCCCAGTGACCTGATCGATATCCGTGCATTGTCCGAGTTGCAGGGCGTTTGCATCAAAGGTGACGCGCTGGTTGTTGGGGCCGCGACGCGACATGCTGATGTGGCACTGCACGCCAATGTTTGCATGCACATCCCTGCGCTTGCGTCGCTTGCGGGTGGCATTGGTGATCCTGCTGTGCGGGCGATGGGTACAATTGGTGGCTCATTGGCCAACAACGACCCGTCCGCGTGCTATCCGGCAGCGGCACTTGCGATGAACGCGTCGATCATAACGGATCGCCGTGAGCTCGATGCCGACACGTTTTTTGCAGGCATGTTCGCGACCGACCTAGACGAGGATGAGATCATCACTGCCGTTCGGTTCCCGATACCTGAAAAGGCGGCTTACGCAAAATTCCCGAACCCAGCGTCACGTTACGCGATGGTGGGCGTTTTCGTCGCCGTTTTGGACGGTGATGTGCGTGTGGCAATCACTGGCGCGGGCGAAGACGGGGTCTTTCGCCACCAAGGGTTAGAGGAGGCGCTCGCGGAAAGCTTTACCTCAGATGCTGTTGATGGCGTTGAGGTGTCGGAAGAGGAACTCATGGGTGACTTGCACGGTTCCGCCGCCTATCGCGCACAGTTGATCAAAGTCATGACAAAGCGCGCAGTGGTTGCAGCGGGCTAAGCCCTAAATGTCGTCAGGTCGGGGCGGGATATAACCATCATCCCGCCCCTTTTGCGCGTCCACTAGCTGATATGTGCGCGCAGCAGCCACGCGAATTTCTCGTGGGTTTGTCCACGTGCGATGCACAAATCCTCGGTCAGAGTGTCACCGTGATCGGCGGCAAGGCTACCCGTTTCTGCGAGTGTTGAGGCGACAGTCGTTTGCGCCTCCATCATCAAACGGATCATCTCTTCGGCTGCTGGAACGCCCTCAACCTCAGTCACTTTTGATCGCTTCAACATGCCCGCAAGGGTGCCTTCGGCGTGACCATGCAGGGCCTTGGCCCGCTCCGCGAGGTCATCTTGTGCCACGAAATGATCTTCGTAGATTTGTTGGAACAGGTCGTGCAGGGGGCCAAAAGCCATCCCGGTCACGTTCCAGTGGAAATTCTGTGCGAGCATTGTGGTGACAGTGGTTTCTGCCACACATTGGTTCAAGCCATTCACAATCTCTGCTTGCGCGTTTGTCGTCAGGTTTGCCGCTGTCTGCGTCATGCTTTTCTCCTGTCTAGGGGTAATTCTGTGCGTTTTGAATGTGTTTTGGTTACTTCATCTCCATAAATATAGGGACGCAATGTGCCATTCCAAGACGTTTTTAGAATTATTCTAAAATGGATTGAGGCTTGAAAAAAAGCTGATTGAATAGCGGTTGCGACACGTGCGTGGCCGCTATTCGAGAATAAAAATTCTGTGCAATTAGGCGACTTAGACCTACCGTCAGTTCATTAGCGGCACGTGAGGGGAAGGAAGCAAATCATGGAAGTCATTCTCACCAGCGCCTTGGCCTTTGTGGTGTTTTTGTTCGTGGCTGTCGTTGTGACCATCAAAGCCGCGCGTCCCCGCCGGGATACCCGCCTGACGTTGGATCAAAAGACCGGCCAATACGTTTGGGATCAATCAGAAGAAGGTGAACAAAGGCAATAGTCATCCCGCCTTTGAAATCTGACCCGTGCCGACTAGCTCTGCCTATATGCGAGCAACCGAACCCACCCCGTTTTTACGCCTTTTGCAGTTGATCATTGGCGCGTTGCGCCCGCCGCCGGGCGCGTACCGTATCGCTGTGGCACTGGCGTATGGGGTCGTTTGTCATGTGATCTTTGGGTTGGCCGTTGTCGCCATGATCGTCGCGATGTTCTTTGGGATGAGCAAAAGTTTGGGCACTGTGTCCGCGCCGTACTCGTATCTGGTGAACGTGCTTTTGTTGGTCCAATTTCCGGTCGCGCACTCCGTTTTGTTGACCACGCGCGGAGGCAAGTGGCTGTTGAACCTAGCACCTCGCGACCATGCGCGCACGCTGATGACAACCACTTACGCGATCATCGCCTCTATCCAATTGCTGCTTCTCTTCGCGCTTTGGACTCCTAGTGGTGTGGTTTGGTGGTCGGCTGAGGGTGGCGTTTTCTGGCTGATGTGCAGCCTTTATGCCGGGGCGTGGGGGCTGTTGATCAAGGCCAGCTACGACGCGGGCGCAGAGGTGCAATCGGGCGCGCTGGGGTGGATGTCTCTGATGGCCAAGATCAAGCCGGTCTTTCCGGATATGCCGACGGATGGGCTGTTCCGGCTTATCCGTCAGCCGATCTATGTGGCCTTTGTGTTGACGCTTTGGACCGTGCCGGTGTGGACGCCAGATCAGCTCGCCGTGGCGACGATCCTCACGGCTTATTGCCTTGGTGCCCCGATCCTCAAGGAGCGTCGGTTCAACGCCCGATATGGGGCTCGGTTCGCGGCGTACAAAAGCCGCGTGCCTTACGCCATTCCCAGCCCTCGCGGTCGGTGGCGCAGTCGGTCATCCGACGACGCCTGAGCCGGGTTAACGCCCGTACGCAATTCCTTCACGGCGCGGATCAGCCCCGCCGGTAATTGCATCGCCGATGGCAATCATGTGCAGTCCAGACGTCAGCGCGCGGGCGTTCACCTCATATCCCAACGCGCTCAGTAGGCCGCTGAGGTCCTCGGCGCTTGTGTCTTGTTCAAGGTCGTAGGTTCCAAATCGGTTCACAAGGTGGGGCAAGGCAGTGGCCTGTTGCACATCCATGCCCCAATCCAGATGGGCAATGATCGATTTGGCAACGTAGCCTATGATCCGAGAGCCCCCCGGACTGCCCGTCACCAAAACAGGCACCCCGTCCTTTAACACAATCGTGGGCGCCATTGAGGACCGAGGGCGTTTGCCCGGAGCTAGAGCATTCGCAATCGGCACCCCGTCCCGATGGGTGCGGAACGAGAAATCCGTCAGCTCATTGTTCAAAAGAAAGCCGCGTACAAACAAGCGTGACCCAAAGCCGTTTTCGATGGTCGTCGTCATCGACAATGCAT
Organism: Thalassobacter sp.; assembly: GCF_982993085.1. NCBI lineage: Bacteria > Pseudomonadati > Pseudomonadota > Alphaproteobacteria > Rhodobacterales > Roseobacteraceae > Thalassobacter > Thalassobacter sp. The sequence goes on from NZ_CEZFMW010000102.1 coordinate 3,716, forward strand.
TGCCGTAGGCGTCAACGATTGAGATATGCGAAGTTGAGGGCAATTCGAGGCTTTCATCATCTGCCCAGATCAAACGCGCATGATCAAAACTGGGTGTGCCGGGGGCCACCTCCGGCAGGGCATCATCGGCATCTAATAGCTTGCGCCGCTCTGCCAGATACTCCGGTGCGATCAGGCCGCGCGCAGGAACGGGCACATAATCACTGTCGGCCATGTAGCGACCCCTATCCGCAAACGCGAGGCGCGAGGCATCGCCTATTAGGCGCCATGCCTCGGGCGATACGGGGCCAAGGGAGGCCAGATCAAAGCCTTCGAGTATTCCAAGAATTTGCCCGACGGTCAGCCCGCCTGAGGATGGCGGCCCCATGCCGCAGACGTCGTGGGCGCGGTATTCGGCACAGACGGCTTCCCGCTCAATCACTTGGTAAAGCTCAAGGTCGTTGGTGCTTAGCACGCCGGGGTTGCCCGCGGCGGTGCGCACGGCGGTTACGATCTCTTGTGCGATTGGCCCTACATAGAACCCATCCGCGCCGTGTTCGGCCATCGCGCGCAAGGTATCCGCGTAGTCAGGGTTCATCAGGGTGTCGCCTGCTGCAAGCCCCACACCATCGGGAAAGAAGTATGCGGCCGTTGGTGCAAACCGCTGCAATCTGTCCGCATCGCGTTCGATCATTCCAGCCAGCCGGGGCGATACGGGAAATCCATCCTCCGCCAAGGTGATCGCATCGTCAAACAGCCCAGCCCAGTTTGCGCGGCCCCAGCGACGGTGCGCGTCCTCTAACAGCCTTGGCGTGCCGGGCGTGCCAACAGACAGCCCACCAACCACGGCATCAAAGAATTTGAGGGGTTCGCCATTTTCATCCTGAAATAGACGTGGGGTGGCCGCTAGGGGTGCGGTTTCGCGTGCATCCAACGTGGTGACTGCGCCTGATACCGCGTCATACCATACCAAAAATGCGCCGCCCCCAAGGCCGGAGGATTGCGGTTCGACCAACCCCAAAACGGCTTGCACCGCTATCATCGCATCGGCTGCGGTGCCGCCTGCGGACAAGACGCGCGCGCCTGCCTGAACCGCCCAAGGGTTGGCCGCGGCGACCATCCAATTTTGGGCTGCGACGGGGGCACCGTTCGCTTTGGCCGCAAATGCGGGGCGTAATTCTGATGAGATGTCGTCAAATGCCGATGGCGCGATCGCGGCTTCTGGCGCGACGGCGTCCGTCGCCTGTTGTGCGATGACAGGCCCGCAAAAGACCGCCCAGATTGCTACGCTCAAAACCGTACGTTTCATGAAAACCTCCCTCGGACTGGTGAACGCCTTAGCTTTGCACGACTCACGCATTACGCGAAGTCACAATTCGTGGCTTAGCGCTGGTTTTCTGCGCCTATAGCCCCACGTTTGAATGATGATCCGTCGTTTTCTAAAATCGCTTCTGGTTCTGGCACTGGGTGTGTTTGTGATTGGCTGCACCCAGATTTTGCGCAATTCCGGCACACCTGCGTTGCCGCCTGCCTCGCCTCAAGCACTGCGTTTGGCGACTTACAATGTGCATTACATCGTGATGCCCCGGGCGGAGGGGCCATGGTCGATGTCCGATTGGGAACGGCGCAAGGGTCCATTGGATATGGCTTTCAAGGCGTTGGAGGCTGATCTGATCGGCTTTCAAGAGATGGAGAGCTTCGCAGGCGGCTCCATCAGTTTCGACAACCTCGCGCTGGATTGGCTGTTGGCCAACAACCCAGACTACGGAGCGGCAGCCGCCGGTGATCCGCGCGAATTCCCCTCAACCCAACCCATCCTTTACCGCAGGGATCGGTTGCAGATGCTGGGGCAGGGGTGGTTCTTCTTCTCTGAGACGCCAGATGTTCTTTATGCCCGCACGTTCAACGGGTCGTACCCGGCCTTTGCTTCGTGGGCCGAATTTCGTGATGTCCGGTCTGAGCGGGTGTTCCGTGTGGTGAACATCCATACAGATTTCAGCAGCAGATCTAATCGGTTGAAGTCGGCTGACTTGATTGCGGAGCGGATCAAACCATGGATCGAGGCCGGAGAAACCCTTTTCGTTATCGGCGATATGAACGCGCGATCGGGCGCGCGCAAGTTGGCGATAATGGAGGATGTTGGTGTCACATTTACACCCGTCAAAGGCGCAACGTTCCATTTCAATCGCGGTCTTAACTTGTTTGGTGCGATTGATCACATTGGCTATGCTGGGCCTGCGCAGCCTCTTGGCGCGCCTGTGGTGCTGCGCCAAAAGTTTGACGGGGAATGGCCCACGGACCACTACCCCGTCGTTTTTGATTTCGCGCCTTAGCTAAAACGCTCTGGTCCTTGCCATTGTACGTCTGAGTATCGGTCGCCGTGAGCCCAGCCGACAGGCAGAACAGCGTTAATCCGGTCCAAATCCTCAGCCGTTAAATTCACCTCAGTGCCGCGCAGCAACTCGGCGAGGTGTGCGGTATTCTTCGTGCCCGGAATGGGCAAGACATGTGTGCCGCGCGACATGACCCAAGCAATCGCAAGTGCGGCCGCTGGCAGCCCCATGTCGGCCGCCAAGCGGCGAAAGCGATCTGTGGCGGTGATATTGGTGGTGTAATTTGGCTCCATAAAACGGGGGTTATTGGCCAAGAATGCATGGGATTGGGCGCGCGCATGGCTGAACGGCGCATCCGTCAAAAAGCTACGCCCCACAGGCGAAAACGCAACCAAGGTGGTGCCCAATTCTGCACAGGCTTGGCTTAGGCCCAATTCAGGGGCACGGGTCGAAAGCGAGTATTCGGATTGAACCGCTGTGATTGGGCATTCTGTCCATGCTCGGCGCAGCGTGCTGGGCGCAATTTCCGAAAACCCCACGGCCCGGGTTTTGCCCGCGTCGATCAGGCGTTTGAGCGTGCCTGCAACGTCCTCGGGGCTGTGGGCGGCGTCATAGCGGTGGATGTAAAACAGATCTACATAGTCAACGCCTAGACGCGCGAGGCTCTCGTCCAAGCAGGCCTCAAGGTAGTCAGGGTCATTGTTGCGGGGGCGTTCATTACCGCGCGCGATGCCTGCTTTTGTCGCCAGTACCATATCGGCCCGGGCGCCCGGGCGCTGTTTGAACCAGTCACCGATGATTTCTTCGGAGCGGCCCATGCCATAGACGTTGGATGTATCGATATGGGTGGCCCCCGCCGCGCGGCATGCATCCAACACGGCGTGACTTTCTTCGAATGTGGCGTCGCCATAGATGCCCGCAAACGACATCGCCCCGATGCCAAATTGCGAAACCTGTGGGCCGGATGGGCCCAATGTGATTGTCTTCATTCCGGTGTTCCTCTTGTCCCGACAACGACATAGGCCGCCTCGGGGTTTGGCCTAGATCACGGCGCGTTCGTGTATAGGGCGATTGTGCGTAAGTCGATCATAGCCAAACTCCGATAGGTCCAACGTCCGGTAGGCCCCATGCGCAATCCACTCAGCCATGCCCCGACCCATTGCCGGGGATTGCTGTAACCCATGCCCTGAGAACCCATTGATGAACAGAAAATTGCGCACCTCCGGGTGTGGTCCGTGGACGGCGTTGTGATCAAAGGTGTTCATGGCATAATGCCCGGTCCATTCTGCTTGAATGCGCACGGCCTCAAACGCGGGGATACGGTGGGCGATGGCGGGCCAGACTTTGTCCATCCAGATATCCGGGTCCATCGCGAAGTCGTCGAAATCAACGGCGGGGTCGATGTCGCTGTGGGCTCCGACCTGATAGGTGCCGCCCCCGTTTTCGCGCACGTGCACGCCGGAGGGATCGATCGTCAGGGGTAGGGGGCGATCTAACGGCTGATCGGCCTTGATCACCCATGAATAGCGTTTGCGCGGCTCAATCGGCAGTGTCAGCCCTGCCATTGCTGCCGTACGCGCACCGCGCGGGCCTGATGCGTTAACGAGCTGCCCGCAGGAGACGACCTCACCAGAGGTGAGTGTTACGCTCTCGATCTGATCGCCTGTGCGGGTGATCGCGACCACCTCGTTTTGGACCCATTCAACGCCTCGCTCAATCGCTTGGCGTCGCCACCATGTGTTGACAGTGCTGCCGTCGAAATAACCTTCGTTCACGGTATTGATCGAGCCAAGAACAATGTCGTCCACGGTGTAAAACGGGTAGGCGGCTTTGATCTGATCGGGTGTCATCAACTGGGTGGCCGCACCCGCCGCATGTTGTACCGTTTGGTTCGCGCGCAAAGTGTCGGCAAAGCCTTCGTCCGCCGCAAGATACATGTAGCCAAACGATTGAATGCGCAGTTCTGGAACACGCTCATCACCGCCCATCCGGTCCCGGAGGGAATGGACGAAGTCAGCGGTGAACTGGCTGATACGCACGTTCAGCTCAGTTGAAAACTGCTGCCGCACGCAAGAATTGGTATGTGTGGTTGAGGCGAATTCGAGGGTGGTGTCCCGCTCAATCACTAAGATGCGGCCGTTGAAGTCTGGCTCATCTGTTAGGAACCATGCGGTGGATGCACCCATGATGCCGCCGCCGATTATGACGACGTCGTAGTGGGCATGGGCTGGGCTTTGTTTGGCTTGGCTCATGGAGCTAACTCCTGTGCAGCGTTGATCTGGGTTTGGGTCAGGCCGTAGTCGCGCTGGATCGCCATGTTCTCATCAACAACTTCCGTGACGCCAAAGGCGGCTTCTTGGGGGCGCATGCGCAGATGGGCGCCGATCGCGGTATCTAGTGCGCGGGCGGCAGCGTCAGGGTCAAGCGTGATCCGCCCGCCAGCAAACGCGGTCGGCTCAAGCTTGCCCAACACAAGGTCCGCGTCCGTCACGGCGGGCCGAGCGCCGCCGCGTGCGTAGGATGCTGGCCCCGGCTCGGATCCGGCGCTTTCGGGCCCTACGGCAATCCGCTTAAGTGCATCAACGGACGCAAGCGAGCCGCCCCCTGCGCCAATCTCAACCATGTCGATGACAGGGATAGAGATCGTCATCCCTGAACCTTTTTTGAAGCGGTAGGTGCGCGCAACCTCAAAGACACGCGCGGTCTTGGGGGTTTGATCCTTGATGAGGCAGATCTTGGCGGTGGTGCCGCCCATTTCAAAGCTCAACACCTTATCAAGGTTGTGACGCGCCGCGATATCCGCGGCAAAAACGGCACCCCCCGCAGGGCCAGATTCGATCAAACAGATAGGGAAATCGGCGGCATTCTTCATGCTGATGATTCCACCGCCAGAATGCATAAGCAACACATCGGCTGTCACGCCTTCGGCCATTAGGCGGGCTTCGAGGCGCCCCAGATAAGAGGCGATGAGCGGCTTGATGTAGGCATTTGCGACAGTGGTGTTGAACCGCTCATATTCGCGCATCTGCGGGGACACTTCACTTGAGATCGAAACCGAAACATCGGGCAGCTGTGCGGCGATCATCTCGCGGATGCGACGTTCATGTGCGCGGTTCAGATAACTGTGCATCAAACAAATGGCGACGCTGTCTACGCCCATGGCTGCCATTTCGTCGATGCGGGTGGCGACCTCGGCCTCATCTAGTGTGATCATGACCTCACCGCGGGCATTGACACGTTCACGCACGCACAGCCTGCGTTGGCGCGGCAACAAAGGCTCCGGTAGGGTGAGGTTCAGATCGTATTGCTCAAACCGGCTCTCGGAGCGCATTTCGATCACATCGCGAAAGCCGTCAGTGGTGATCAACGCAGTGCGCGCACCGCGTCGTTCTATCAGTGCGTTGGTGGCAAGGGTTGTGCCATGAATGATCTGAGTAATGGCGCTGGGCGCAATGCCCTCGGTCGCACAAACGCGTTGTAAACCTTCGACAATGGCGTCTTCGGGGGCTGCATATGTCGTGAGGACTTTGGTGGATGCGAACAGGCCCGGCCCTTCTAGGACGACATCCGTGAAGGTGCCTCCGATGTCTACGCCCAGCCGGATGCCATCCTGTGTCATGCCGATCATCCCCAAGTATCACGTTATTTCTAACGCCGACCCTGCCTTGGAAGCAGTCCCTTCGCAAGGCGCGTATTTCCACTTTGCAGGATGGGATGTTTGCCATCAGCCTTGGCCCCAAACGCTGCTTTTATTGAGGCAATCGGCCCGTGTGTAAATTTAAGATCATACCTTGTGATACACGCCAGCCAGCCGGGCGAGCTGCCTACGCCGATGGCTGTTGGTATTGTCGCGATCCTGATCAAAGTACTAAACAAGCATCGCTCACTATACCTTTTCGACGATGGATTCGCGTGACCAGGGTCCCGCGATCAAAAACAGTTCGGTGATGGGCTCGGCACGGGTTGTAGCCGGCACTTTGGACGATATTCTCTGCGCGACTATTTTTGCAAAAAATCCGAAAGCTGCCGCATGAGTTTCATTGGCCTCGACTTGGGCACTTCATCGCTCAAGGCCATCCTAATCGATGACGATCAGAGCATTCTGGCCGAACATAACGTACCGCTACAGGTTCAGCGACCTTATGGTGGCTGGGCTGAGCAATGCCCATCTACGTGGGAGGCGGCGGTGCGCCACGCCCTGAGTGCGTTGGCCGCGCGGGCTGATTGCTCGGGGTTAAAGGGGATTGGCTTGTCAGGACATATGCACGGCGCCTGTCTTGTCGGGGCTGATGATCGGCCCGTTTATCCTTGCATGCTTTGGAACGACACGCGCAGTGCGAACGAGGCCGCTGAAATGGACGCAGACCCTCGGTTTCGTGCGATTTCGGGTAACATCGTTTTCCCGGGCTTCACAGCCCCCAAGGTGGAATGGCTGCGCCGTAACAAACCAGACGTGTTTGAAAAGGCTATCAAAATCCTGCTCCCAAAGGATTATTTGCGGCTCTTTTTAACAGGGGAGCATGTGTCCGAGATGTCGGACGCGGCTGGAACTGCGTGGTTCGATACCGCCGCGCGGGATTGGTCTGATACCCTGTTGGGGGCCTGCCATTTAGATCGCAGCCATATGCCCCGATTGGTTGAGGGGAGCGCGATTTCCGGACAACTCCGCCCGGGCTTGGCCGCAGAAGTCGGATTGCCAGTTGTGCCTGTTGCGGGGGGCGCAGGGGACAATGCTGCGGCAGCAATTGGCGCGGGCGTTGTGGATGATGGGGCTGCGTTTGTGTCATTGGGTACATCTGGCGTTTTGTTCGCTGCAACCTCTGGGTATCGCCCCGCGCCTGAAACTGCGGTGCATAGCTTTTGCCACGCCGTGCCAGACACGTGGCATCAGATGGGTGTTATCCTAGCCGCCACCGATGCGCTTGAATGGCTTGCGCGGTTGACGGGGCAAACAGCTGCTGAATTGACGGCGAATTTGGGCGCGCTTCAGGCTCCCGGGCGTACTTTGTTTTTGCCCTACTTGGGAGGAGAGCGGACACCCCACAATAATGCGCAAATGCGTGGCCAATTCCTGCACCTAGATCACGCTACCAATGCGACCGAGGCTGCGCGTGCAGTGCTGCAAGGCGTCAGCTTTGCATTTGCGGACAACCAGTTGGCCTTGGCGCAGACAGGCACAACACTCCAGCGCGCGCTGGTTTTGGGGGGTGGCTCGAAGTCTGCGCATTGGGTTGAAATGCTGGCGACGACCTTGGGTATTCCGCTAGATTTACCGCAGGCAGGTGACTTTGGGGCGGCGCTGGGCGCAGCACGGCTGGGGATGATGGCAGGCACTGGCGCAGGATTAGAGGTTGTCACTCCCCCACCGATCGCCCGCAGCACAGAGCCGGTGGCCGCCCTGCGCGGTGCAATGGCAGAGGGCCACACGCGGTATCGCGCCGCGTATGACGCGCTAAGGTCGCTATGATTATGGCGTCAAAACCTGTCCTTTATTCGTTCCGGCGTTGTCCATACGCGATGCGCGCGCGGCTGGCATTGTTGGCGTCGGGCATCCCCGTTGCGCTGCGCGAAGTGGTCCTGCGGGATAAACCAGCCGCGTTCCTCGTGGCCTCCGCCAGTGGCACTGTGCCCTGCCTTGTGGCGGATGATGGTGTGCTGGATGAAAGCTTGGACATCATGCTGTGGGCATTGCGTCATCGCGATCCTGAGGGATGGCTGAATATGCCGAGCGTTGGGTTTGATTGGATCGCGCGCTGCGATGGTCCGTTCAAATCCGCGCTTGATCGCACAAAGTACCCGCCCCGATATCCCGACGCGGACCCAGAGGAATCGCGCGCAGCGGCGCATGCGTTCTTGGCAGATCTTGAGGCCGAGATGGGAGAGTGGATTTTTGACCGCCCTAGTGTGGCGGATTACGCGATCCTGCCGTTCGTACGACAGTTTGCGCTTGTGGATAAGTCGCGTTTTGATGCGCAGCCTTGGCCGCGCGTGCAGGCTTGGCTAGAACGTTTCTTAGCTTCAGGGCGGTTTGAGGGCACGATGAAAAAGTACCCGCAATGGCAGGAAGGCGACGCTGAGGTCGCCTTTCCTTGAACGCGCAGCCTAAGCGAGGACCCCTTCGGCGGTAAGGCGTGACTTACCACCTAGATAGCGGTGCAGAACCTCTGGTAGGTCAACCGACCCATCTGCCCGCTGCCCGTTTTCGAGCACGGCAATCAAGCACCGTCCAACCGCCAGCCCAGAGCCGTTAAGCGTATGCACATACTCTGGCTTTGCGCCGGGTTCTGGGCGGAAACGAGCGTTCATACGGCGGGCTTGATAGTCGCCGCACACCGAGCAAGAACTGATCTCCCGGTAGGCGTTCTGGCCGGGCAACCAAACCTCAATATCGTGGGTGCGCTGCGCGCCAGCACCCATGTCACCGGTACACAAAACAACCGTGCGATATGGCAGGTCGAGGGCCTCAAGGATGCCCTGTGCGCAGGCGGTCATTCGGTCCAACTCGGCCCGGCTTTCATTCGGCTTCGTGATCGAAACCATTTCAACTTTCTCGAACTGGTGTTGGCGCAGCATGCCCGTGGTGTCGCGTCCGGCGGATCCGGCCTCTGACCGGAAACACAGGCTGTGGGCACACATGCGGCGGGGTAGGTCGGCGGCCTCAAGGATGTCGCCGGCAACGGTGTTTGTCAGCGTTACCTCAGCCGTGGGGATCAGCCACCAACCTTCGCGGGTGCGGTAGCTGTCTTCACCAAACTTGGGCAACTGGCCGGTGCCGTACATGGCCTCTTCGAGGACAAGGACAGGCGTGTTCGTTTCGGTCAACTCGTTTTGGTCAACATGCGTATCGAGCATGAATTGCGCCAGTGCGCGATGAATACGTGCAACCGCACCGCGCAGAACCACAAACCGCGAACCTGAAAGCTTGGCGGCGGTGGTGAAATCCATGCCCGGCATAACGCTGGGTATTTCGAAGTGTTCGACAGCCGTGAAATCCATGGGGGGCGGTGTGCCCCACCGGTGGATTTCAATGTTATCGTCTTCATCTTTGCCATCAGGCACATCTGCGTGCGGCAGGTTTGGAATGCCCATCAAGAGGTCCCGCAACGCCACGTCCTTGGCCTTTGCGTCCTCTTCTAGCTGTGCGATCTCCTGCTTTTTTTCAGAGACAAGGGCGCGCAAACGTTCAAACTCAGCCTCATCGCCGCGGGCCTTGGCGGCGCCGACTTGCTTGGACGCGGCGTTGCGGTCCGCAAGTGCTGTTTCGGCCGAGGTAATGCAGGCCCTGCGTGCTTCATCCAGCGCAAGGATTTCTGATGACATCGCAGAGCCACCCCGGC
>NZ_CEZFMW010000103.1:0-13201 GCF_982993085.1 Thalassobacter sp.
GCACCGTTTCCTTGTGGAGTCCGGACTTTCCTCGGCACGTCTTGCACGCAAAATCCAAAGGGCCGCAGGTTCGATGGACCATCTGATCCACTGAAAACACGGCACCGTGCAATTCTCGGTGCAATACGCGCCGCGATCATCCGACCCTCCGCGCGGGTTCTCGCTACGCGCTCGGGCGGGCCTTGCGCAAGCCCCAACCGTCATGCCGCCCATGTTTTCGTGCAAACACCCTAGGCGCGCCGAGCGCACCGCGCGGGAAACTGTGCAGCCAAACCCGCCGCAATAGCCCGGTCCGCATCGCATACCGGCCCTACCGCGCCCGGGCGAAACCGCAGCCGCATTGCCGATAACAAAACCTCAGGCTCCGTATCAGCCGCATACCCAGCACGGTGCAGATCGGGCTGCCAATCCCCCGGCGCACCGGGCTTTGGCCAAACGGCTAATCCCTGCCGCGCCAAACGCAGCCAGTCGAACCGACGGCCCGGATCAATCTTGCGCCCCGGCGCCACATCTGAATGCCCTAACACGCCTTCTGGTGGCACATCCCAGCGCGCCATGATCCCTTGCACGAGATCTTCTAGCGCGGTCATCTGCGGCTCGGAAAAGGGCTGAAACCCGTCATTCGCCAACTCAATCCCGATCGAACGAGAATTGACATCCGTCTCACCGCCCCAAGCCCCCGCACCCGCATGCCACGCACGCATCGCTTCATCTACCAACGGCGTCACTTGGCCTGCACTGCAAATGACATAATGCGCAGATACTTGGGCCGCCGGGTCGCACAGATGCCGAATTGCCCCCGCAGCCGACGCCATGGCCGTATAATGAATAATGATCAGGTCTGGCCGCAGCCCATCCTTGCGCGGCCCAAAGTTCGGACTTCGCATGCCTGTCAGTTGCGCACCAAATCGCGAAACGCAGCCGGGTCCCAACCACAAGCATAGCCGTCACCATCTGGGTCCAGTCCCAGCCGGTCTCGGCTCGGTCCACCTGCCGCGAGGAATTGCTCCTGCGCCACATCCGCAGTGCGGTATCCCGCACATTTGGCCTCCAGCCGGGCGGCGGCAAATGGGTTGCCGCGACGATACATCTTTTGGCCCACAGGGTGGCTTGCGCTCAGTGCGTATTGGATAATGTTCGGGCCAGTGTCGCCGACAGGCTCCAACTCTTTGGGCTGGACCAGTTGGAACTGCTGACGCGCCGCTTCGATACGGGCAGCATCGGCTGCGATATCGCGCTCCGCGGCGACAACCTCAAAATCCTGTTCTTGGCTGATCTCGGGGTTGTTTCGGTTTAACACCGGCGCCGTTTGGGGTGCGGTATCGGCCAAGGCGTCTGTCGCCTCAGCCGCTATTTGCGCGGCCGTGTCACCCGTTGCACCCGCCACCGGCGGCAGAACGGTTGTTGGTTGCGGCGCGATCCCGGTCTGCAACTGCTGCTCCCGCTCACTGCGCCCCAATGTGTCAAAACCCACACCACTTTCGGGCACGGGCGGCGTGCAGGCCATCAAGGCCAACACTGACACACTCAACACTATACTGCGCATTTTCGCCTCACGTCTTTTGCGCGAGCCTACCACCATTTTTGCGGCTTGGCCACAAACCCGGCCGCCGTCTCAAGGGCATAAGCGGTATTGAGCAAATCCGCCTCTTCCCACGGCCGCCCGATCAGTTGCAAGCCAAGCGGCAAGCCTTTTTCATCCAAGCCCGTTGGCACCGAAATCCCTGGCAGCCCCGCTAGGTTCACCGTCACGGTGAACACGTCGTTGAGGTACATCTCAACGGGATCATCCACCTTGCGGCCCAACTCAAACGCGGCCGAAGGCGTGGCAGGCGTCAAGATCGCGTCAACACCGGCGGCAAAGACCGTATCAAAGTCTTGCTTGATCAGCGCGCGCACACGACGGGCACGGTTATAATAAGCATCGTAAAAACCAGCTGACAGCACATAGGTTCCCACCATCACGCGGCGCTGCACCTCGGCCCCAAAGCCTTCGGCGCGGGTTTTCTCGTACATCTCGGTAATGCCATCGCCCTGCGCCAGTGACGCACGGTGACCAAAGCGCACCCCGTCATACCGCGCAAGGTTCGAAGACGCCTCAGCCGGTGCAATCACATAGTACGCAGGCAGCGCGTATTTCGTATGCGGCAATGAGATATCACGGATTTCCGCCCCTGCATCGCGCAGCATCGCAGTGCCGTCTTCCCACAGCTTCGCGATCTCAGCGGGCATACCGTCCATCCGGTATTCTTTGGGAATACCGATCACTTTGCCGCGAATATCTCCCGTCAAAGCGGCCTCAAAATCCGGCACAGCCAGATCGGCAGAGGTGCTGTCCTTGGCGTCATGGCCACACATGCCTTCCAGCATGATTGCAGCGTCGCGCACGGTTTTGGTCATCGGCCCTGCCTGATCCAGCGAAGACGCAAACGCCACAACACCCCAACGCGAGCAGCGCCCATAGGTCGGTTTGATGCCCACAATCCCAGTGAACGCCGCAGGCTGGCGGATCGAGCCACCCGTATCAGTCCCCGTGGCCCCCAAACACAAGTCAGCCGCCACCGCAGAGGCAGAGCCCCCCGAGGAGCCGCCCGGCGTCAAAGCCGCGTCCGAATTGCCCGCGCGCCACGGGTTCACCGCATTGCCGTAAACGGATGTCTCGTTGCTGGAGCCCATGGCGAATTCGTCCATGTTCAGCTTGCCCAGCATCACAGCGCCTCGGTCAAACAACTGGCCAGATACCGTGCTCTCATACTCGGGCTTAAACCCTTCAAGGATACGGCTGGCGGCTTGGCTGGGAACACCCTTGGTACAAAACAGGTCTTTGATCCCAAGTGGGATACCGCACAAACTGGGCGCATCGCCCTCGGCAATCCGCGCATCCGCGCTGGCCGCTTGCGCGCGCGCCACGTCAGGCGTGTTGTGCACAAAGGCCCCCAGCTCACCTGCGGCTTCAATCGCGGTCAAACAGGCATCCGTCAGCTCAGCACTCGTGGTCTCGCCCGCGCGCAAAGCATCACGTGCCTGCGCAATCGTCATCGTGTTAAGATCAGACATTATTCCACCACCTTCGGCACAGCAAAAAACCCTTCGCGCGCATCAGGCGCGTTGGCCAAAACGGCTTCTTGCTGGCTGCCATCCGTCACCACATCGACACGCCGAGGCAGACGCATGGGCGTCACCGACACCATGGGCTCCACGCCGTCAACGTCGACCTCATTCAACTGCTCAATAAAGCCGAGGATTGCGTTGAATTCACCAGCAAGCGCCGGAAGGCGCTCTTCGGGCACGGCGATCCGGGCGAGCTTCGCCACCTTGCGTGCGGTTTCAATATCGATGGACATTGGCGCCCCTTTGCATCTGTTTGGCCTCGTTTCGCCCCCGTTTATCCAGCGCTTGGCCGCTCTGCAAGGTGGCGACGCAGAACCTCAATCATCCAACCCAACATAAGCCCGTTCAACAGGTGCCAAAGAAAGTGCGTACCGACCGGAATGGCGGCGCAAACGGCCATATCAACTGACCGGGCTGTCAGCGACACAGCCAACAAACCGGCCCCCACAGCCATGCCAACAGACACACGCGGCAACCGCCGGCGCAAGGCCCATGCTTCAAGCGCAATCAGAAAAGCCACCGGCCAATACCCCGCCGAGACCTCAAAAAACGGCACGGCAGAAAACACAGGCGTCAAAACCGCCGCAAATGGCAAGAACCCAAGCGCGCTCACACCCGCCCACATCCACGACAGCCCCCAAAAGTAACGATGCGCGGCCCAAATATACCCAAAGATAAACAGCCCAATCGGCGCAACATCCGCAATCATCGCCCAAACAGTTGCATGGGTATGAAACAAAAAGCTCCCCACCCCAATCGCGGCCAAAATCGTGGACAAAACCCGACAAGCCGGCTGAGGCGCGCGCGCCCACATCACCAAAGCGGCCACCAAAAACGCGCCGTTGGTCAGTGCATTGATCGGCTCCGCCCAAAACGCAGGGCCCATCCGCTCACAATAAAGGTCGATGTGGCGCATGACGTCCAAAACCCGGCGCTCCTTTTTTCAGGAAATACTCACATTCCGCCCTGAGCATCAGGCTCACCGCTGGTAACGGTTTCTAACAACGGCAAACTCACCCCGCGCGGCAGGCTCGCCTCGGCAGAGGGGTGAACGACCTCTGACGGATCACGCCCCAAAACGCGCCGACGACGCGCCAGGAAAAACTTGCCAAATCCACGTGTGCTACCCGCTGAAGGCGCGGTGGCATCCTGCGGAAACCGACGGCTCCACTGCGCAGGCAGCGGCAGCCCGGTGGCCTCCATACGCTCCAACATCCACACCAGCGGTACATTGCCCAAACCGCGCGCGGGCGCAAATTCTCCGATATGGCCGCCCACATCGCCGTGGCTGCCCCGAAACCAAACCTGTTCGACATCATCCAATCGGTGTTCAGGCACCTCCCACAGTTGCGGGGCATAGGCCAGTCGGGTTTCATCCATCGCAAGCGCATGAAACCCGCGCCGCACCGACCGCCCCAAAACGTTTGAGTGAAACTCATGCACTGCAGGCGCGAACCGCCAAACCAGTGGCCAGCGAATGCCCAGCGCGCGGACGGTGTCAAACACACATACCGCATCAATCTGAACCTTGGGCACGCAATACTCTGCCGAAAAGGCCCGCGCCTCGGCGCTGTCTGGGCGGTGCCGGTATAGCTCATATACCTCTTCTAGCCGCGCGTGGGTCACCGCATCCGCCCGCAATAGCCCAATACGGTTGATCAGTCCGGCCAAGGCGCGCACCCCATAGGCGCCACGCGAATAACCGACAAAGTAAATCTGGTCACCGGGGTGGTACCGCTGCGCCAAAAACCCATAGGCGCGCTTGATCTGGCGGTTAATCCCCACACCCGCCATAACCTCATGGCCCCGGCGCCAGCCGCGCCACTGGATCCCCGGCTCGTAGTACAGGCATAATCCAGGCACCTCTTGCAGCAGCCGCCAAATGCGCGCCACGTTGGTCTCCAGCCCCGGTGTCAGCGACGACATTGTCCCATCAAGCAACACGACATGGATTTGCGCTTCGGGCGGGCCCTCGGCGCTTGGGGCGTGGCGCGTCTTGAGCCAGCCGCGGAACCTGTCACTCAGCCGCAATCGCGCGCCCCTCAGCCTCCCGCAGCATGGCCCACATGCGTGCAGGCGTGAACGGCATATCTACCTTTCGCAGGCCCAGCGGCCACAGCGCATCAAGGGCCGCGTTGCCAACTGCAGCCATCGCGCCCACGGTGCCCGCCTCTCCACAGCCCTTCATACCCAACACATTGGCGGTCGAGGGCACAGGTTCGGAATAAAACGCAATCATGGGCAGATTATCGGCGCGCGGCATGCCGTAGTCCATGAAAGTCGCCGTGAGCAATTGACCACTTTCGTCATAGACAACCGCCTCACTAAGGCACTGGCCCACGCCCTGCGCCACACCGCCATGCACCTGCCCTTCCGCCAGCATTGGGTTCATCAGGTTTCCGAAATCATCAACCACAGTGTATTTTTCCACCGTCACAACCCCGGTGTCTTTGTCGATTTCCAACTCGCACACGTGGCACCCGTTGGGAAAGCTGCGCCCGGGCAAGGTTGTCGTCTCAGAGGTGCGCAATAGATCGTCGCGGCCCGCAGCGCGCGCCTCATCTGCGGCCTCTAGCACCGTCATCACCCGATTGGACCCGTCCGAGCGGAAGCTGCCCTCTCCAAAGCTGACGGTATCCGCATCGACCTCAAGCAGGTCCGCCACAAAGGGCGTGAACCGCGCGACCACTGCCTCGGATGCGGCCTTGGTCGCAGTGCCTTGTGTGGTGACTGAGCGTGATCCACCCGTGCCGCCACCCTTGGCGATGCGCTTGCTGTCGCCCTGAACGATCTTGACGTTCTCGGGTGGTATTCCCAGCCATTCATATACGA
Organism: Thalassobacter sp.; assembly: GCF_982993085.1. NCBI lineage: Bacteria > Pseudomonadati > Pseudomonadota > Alphaproteobacteria > Rhodobacterales > Roseobacteraceae > Thalassobacter > Thalassobacter sp. The sequence goes on from NZ_CEZFMW010000103.1 coordinate 5,944, forward strand.
ACTGGCTATAGACTGTCTCATGCCCCTGCCCGTTCGATTGGGTGCCCACATACAGCGTCGCAATCCCCGGTTCCTCAAAGGCCACCGTTGCCGTTTCCTCTGGGTTCCCAAGGATCGACTCGATGTAATAGCACAGCCCGACACCGCGCAGCTTGCCCTCCGCCTCAGAGACCGCGCGCCGGGCAGCAAAGCCCGCCAAATCGGCCTCTTGCTCGGCACGGCTCAGCACACGGTCAAAATCACCGACGTCATAAATCTCACCCACGGCACTGGTGTAGGGAAACTTGTCGCTCGGGATGAACGATTTGCGGCGCAACGCCAGCGGGTCCACACCCAACTCGCGCGCGGCATAATCCATCGCCCGCTCCAGCACATAAATAGCCTCGGGCCGCCCCGCGCCACGGTACGCATCCACCTGCGTGGTGTTCGTGTAAACGCCCACGTTACGCATAAACACGTCCCGCACATCGTACACGCCCGGCAGTACCTTTGCGAACAACTCCGACTGGATGAACTGCGCATAGCCCGAATTATAGGCCCCCAAGTTCGCCACTGAATCCATGCTATAGGCTGTCAACTTATGATCGGCATCAAACCCAAGACGGGCGGTGCAAATCAGGTCGCGACCTGCGTTGTCCGACAGCATGCTTTCGGTGCGTTCCGCCATCCAGCGCACGGGCCGGCCCAGCGCGTGGGCCACATGGGCCACGATAAACGTCTCGGGATAGCTCATGGCCTTCATCCCAAACCCACCACCAACATCAGGGTTGGTGACGCGGACCTCATCCTTGGTGAACCCAAGAAACTTGGCGATGTCGTCGCGCGGCCCCCAGACCCCCTGCCCGTTCACGCAAACGTGGATGCCGCCATCCTCAAGCTCGGCAAAACAGCCGCGTGGCTCCAGCGAATTGGCGATGATGCGCGTGTCATCCACGGTCAGCTCGACGACATGCGCCGCCGCCTCAAAGGCACGGTCCACCGCCTCAGCATCACCCGTTTCCCAAGTATAGGCAACGTTACCGGGCGCCTCGGCGTGCAGGTCCACCCCACCGCCCGGGGCCACGTCCAACTTGACGGGCAGGCTTTCAACATCAAACTCGATCATCTCAGAGGCCGCTTTGGCTTGGTCCAGCGTTTCAGCCACCACAAAGGCCACGGGCTCGCCCACGAACCGCACGCGCCCTTCCGCCAGCAAAGGCCTCTTGGGCGCGGCACCTTTGACACCATCACGGTTCTTAATGATCGAAGCGCTCATGGCGGTGTCACGCCCCGCCGCGGCCAAATCATCCGCCGTCAAAACCATGATCACACCAGGCGCTGCGCGGGCCGCACTTACGTCCAGCATGGTAATCTCGCCGTGCGCCACCGAGGACCGGAACACAAACCCAAACAGCGCGTCACGCGGGGCGATGTCATCGACATACTGGCCGCCCCCGGTCAACAATCTCAGGTCCTCGACCCGGCGCATCGCTTGACTGGTTCCAAATCCGCTCATGAACGTTCCTCCTGCGTTGTTTGTGACAGTAGGAAAGCACGCGGGGAAGTCCAGCGCGGCGACCAGCTTTGGCGCAAAAACCTTGTGTTTGTGCAATGGGACAAGTGCCACCAACGATCCCGACGCGGATCGGCAGGGAATAATGCCGCAAACGGATCCACACGGCAGGGGACCGCACCGCAAAACCGCTCTCCAAACCACCCCCACCCTTCACACAGCACCCCCGGAGCCGGACCAGCGCCTTGTGACGCCTTCGCGGTTGCGCTATTTGCCACCCGAAACCGAGAGGAAAGAGCCCGATGTCGATGGAAAAAACGTTCAATGCTGCTGAGGCCGAAGCCCGCATTTCCGCCAAGTGGTTGGCCGAGAAATGCTTTGTCGCTGGCGCCAATTGGGACGGGGCCAAGGACAGCTTTTCCATCGTAATCCCACCCCCCAACGTGACCGGCTCGCTGCACATGGGGCACGCGTTCAACAACACGTTGCAAGACATCCTTGTGCGCTGGAAGCGGATGCAGGGCTTTGACACCCTTTGGCAGCCCGGCACGGACCACGCAGGCATCGCCACACAAATGGTGACCGAGCGTGAGATGGCCGAAAACGGCGAACCCACCCGTGCCGAAATGGGCCGCGACGCATTTTTGCAGCGCGTTTGGCAGCAAAAGGCAAAATCGCGCGGCACGATCATTGGCCAGCTACAGCGTCTTGGCGCCTCCTGCGATTGGGACCGCGAAGCATTCACAATGGGCGGCGCCCCCGGTGACCCCGACCCAAGTGAGCAGAACTTCCACGACGCGGTCATCAAAGTCTTTGTTGAGATGTACAACAAAGGCCTGATTTATCGTGGCAAACGCTTGGTCAACTGGGACCCCAAGTTCGAAACCGCGATTTCGGACCTAGAGGTTGAGAACATCGAAGTGGCCGGCCACATGTGGCACTTCAAATACCCCCTCGCGGGCGGTGCCACCTATGAATACGTCGAAAAGGATGAGGACGGAAACGTCACCCTGCGGGAGAAGCGTGACTACATTTCAATCGCAACCACACGGCCAGAAACGATGCTGGGCGATGGTGCGGTCGCTGTCCATCCATCGGATGAACGTTACGCGCCAATCGTCGGAAAACTTTGCGAAATTCCTGTCGGACCCAAAGAACACCGCCGCTTGATCCCGATCATCACCGATGAATACCCTGATCCCGATTTCGGCTCGGGTGCGGTAAAGATCACCGGCGCGCACGACTTCAACGACTACGGCGTGGCCAAGCGCGGCGGCATCCCATGTTACCGCCTGATGGACACCAAGGCCGCGATGCGTGCCGACGGCGCCCCCTACGCCGAATGTGCCGCCATCGCCCAGGAGGTCGCTGATGGTAAGCGCACGCTAACCGAAAGCGAAACCGACACCCTCAACCTCGTACCAGAAGAGTATCGCGGCATGGATCGGTTCGCCGCCCGCGACGCGGTTGTTGCCGCCATCACGGCCGAGGGCCTTGCGGTCATGACAACCGAGACCTTCACCGATGAGGATGGTGCCGAGCAAACGCGCACAATCCCCATGGTCGAAAACAAGCCCATCATGCAGCCCTTTGGGGATCGTTCCAAGGTTGTGATTGAGCCTATGCTGACGGACCAATGGTTCGTTGACGCCGAGCAGATCGTCACCCCCGCGCTGGACGCCGTCCGCGACGGCACCGTCAAAATCCTGCCCGAAAGCGGCGAGAAAACCTATTACCACTGGCTCGAAAACATCGAACCTTGGTGCATCTCACGCCAGCTGTGGTGGGGGCATCAAATTCCGGTTTGGTTCGACGCCGACGGCAACCAATACTGCGCCACGACCGAGGCCGAAGCACAGGCCCAAGCCGGCGACGGTGTTGCCCTCACCCGCGACCCCGACGTCCTCGATACATGGTTCTCCTCCGGCTTGTGGCCCATCGGCACGCTCGGCTGGCCTGAACCCACCCCCGAGATGGAGAAATATTTCCCCACATCCGTCCTCGTCACCGGTCAAGACATCCTGTTTTTCTGGGTCGCCCGGATGATGATGATGCAACTCGCGGTCGTAGATGAAATCCCTTTCCACGAGGTCTACCTGCACGGGCTGGTGCGCGACGCCAAGGGCAAGAAGATGTCCAAATCCGTCGGCAACGTCGTCGACCCGCTGGACGTGATCGACGAATTCGGGGCCGACGCTCTGCGGTTCTCAAGTGCGGCGATGGCGGCTTTGGGCGGTGTGCTCAAGCTGGATATGGAACGGATCAAGGGCTACAGGAACTTTGGCACCAAACTCTGGAACGCTGCCCGCTTTGCAGAACTGTATGAAGCCGTAGGCGCGGACGCCGCCCCCAAAACAGCCCAGCCCATGCCCGAGGCCACCCTCAACAAATGGATCATCGGCGAAGTCGGCCGTACCCGCGAAGCCGTAGACGCGGCCCTTGCGGACTACCGTTTCAACGATGCTGCCAACGCACTTTATGCTTTTGTCTGGGGCACTTACTGCGATTGGTACGTCGAATTCTCCAAACCCCTATTACAGGGCGATGATGCCGCCGCCAAGGCGGAGACCCAAGCCACCCTCGCTTGGGCGCTGGATCAATCCATCTTGATGCTGCACCCCATCATGCCCTTCATCACCGAGGACCTTTGGGCCCAAACCGCCCAGCGCGACACGATGTGTGTGCACGGCGCGTGGCCCACCATCGGGGCCGAGGCCGTCGACCCCCAAGCCGATGCCGAAATGAACTGGGTCATCGGCTTCATCGAAGGCATCCGCTCGGCACGGGCACAAATGAACGTCCCCGCCGGGCTTTATATCCCCGTGGTCCGGCTTGAGGCCGACGCCACTGCACGCGCAGCCTACACCAACAACAAGGCGCTGATCGATCGCATGGCCCGGATCGAAAGCCTGACGGACGCCGACACGGCACCCAAAGGCGCGATTTCGGTCGCCGTGGGTGCCGCCAGCTTTGCCCTGCCACTGAAGGACATCATCGACGTCGGCAAAGAACGCGGCCGGCTTGAAAAAAACCTCGGCAAGCTGGACAAAGAGATCAAGGGCCTGTCAGGCCGGGTCAATAACCCCAAGTTCGCAGTTTCGGCCCCTGCCGAAGTGGTTGAAGAAGCCCGCGCCAATCTGACCGCCCGTGAGGGTGAGGCCGAGGTGGTGCGCGCCGCCCTTGCCCGCTTGGCAGAGATCTAACACACGCAATCAAGGCGGCAGGTCACACAACGATCTGCCGCCCACCCCCGACACACACACGCACCCGTGAGCATAGGTGATTTGTCTCCTGCCCCAGCCAAGGGCATTTAGGGATCAACGACACATGTCATTTGATTTCTCTTTAAGGACACATCCCTATGCCTCTCACGCGTCGCACTTTGCTTATCGCTTCAGCAGCCTCTCTCGCCACTGTTTACGGCATCCAATCTGTCATCGCTGACACCGGTGATCTGGGCGGGCTGATCTACAAAACCTCTGACGGGGTCGCCATCGACGGCACCGACACTGTGGCCTATTTCACCATGGGCAAGCCCGTTGCAGGTTCCGCTGAATTCACCCACGACTGGCAAGGCGCGACGTGGCAGTTTTCCTCTGCTGAAAACCGCGATCTGTTTGCCGCTGACCCCACCGCCTACGCGCCCCAATATGGCGGCTATTGCGCATGGGCCGTGGGTGAGAAAAACAGCCTTGCCTCCACCGAGCCAGAGCGTTGGGCCATCGTAGACGACAAGCTTTACCTCAACTTTAACCGCGGCGTTCAGCGTCGCTGGGATAAGGACCGCGCAGGCTTTATAACCCAAGGCGATATCAACTGGCCTGATCTCGTGGCCGGCAACTCCTAACCCACGAAACATGCGCCGCGCCCCCGACAGGGCGCGGCGTTTTTACTTAGGGATGACGTGGCCGTACTGCTCCGCATCCACCTGCGGCAGCACCGTCATGGACCGCACCAAAATAATCTCACACCCCGCAGGAAACCCATCGCTGCGCACCCGCGATGACCGCCAAGGGCGCAGGCCACCCCCTGTCACGCTCACCAAATAGCCACGTATCTGAACAGCTTGCCCCACCTCAACCGCCATCAGTGCAGCTTTGACGGCTGCATCAATCGGGATCAAATGATTGTTCGTGACCAAATCTTCCCAGTCATCGGGCATCGTCCGGTTGTCATCCGCCTGAAACCAGATCATCCGCGGGCCCGTACGATACCGCACCCGGTCGTCATATTCAGGGTCTAGCAACTCTCCGTAAATTATCCCCAAATCCAGCGGAGAAACCTTTGACACCGCATCAAACCGATATGGTTTGCGCGTCACGACCCGTCCCGTCAGCACGTAACTGTCAAGGATTTCAGCCGCAAAGCCCGCACCCAGATCGACCGAAACGTTCGCAATATCCACCTGCCGCGGCGCAGCCCCAAGTGGCACACCCCCGGCAACCAACGGCAGATCAGCTGTGGCCACATCAACAGGCGGTCCCGCAAAGGGCTGCCTCGCATCCACCAATGCAAGCCCCAAGGCCACAGCCACAAAACCCACCGCCAACACAGACATATCGCTTTTGTCAAACATGCCCCTGTCTAGCCGCAGCGAATGGCCAAAGTGAGGCGCACGCCCCCCTGTTCCACCCAACATATCCCTACAAACGGCCCGCTTGAGACAAATAAAAGCCGGATTCCGCCCCATACTCAGAAACGTCACATAGCGACAAACCGGGGACAGACCGATGACCATGCACCAACCGACACTTCGTCCGGCCTACCCTGCGCCGCTCCCGCGTAAGCTGGTCTCACTGCTGGTCCCTGTGTTCAACGAGCAAGAGGCAGTCGCAGCCTTTCTAACCGAAATCGACCGCGTCTTTGCGCCGCTCAACGCCACCTACGACTATGAAGTGGTCTTTGTGAACGACGGCTCACGCGATGCCACCGAATTCGTGATCCGCAGCCGCATGACCGACAACCCTCATATCCACCTGATCAACCTGTCGCGCAACTTTGGCAAAGAGGCCGCGCTTTCCGCTGCCATCGACCATGCCAGCGGTGATGTTTGCATCCCCATCGACGTCGACCTACAGGACCCGCCCGAGGTCATCCCCCAAATGCTGGACTTGTGGGCCAAGGGCGCACAAATCGTCAACGCCCGCCGCGCCAATCGCACCCAAGACACATGGATCAAACGCAAGACCGCCCAAGGCTTCTACCGCGTTTTCAACGCACTGGCCGACCACAGCATCCCCCAAGACGTGGGCGATTTTCGGCTGTTGGACCGCCAAGTCGTCGACGTTCTACGCGACATGAATGAACGCGTCCGCTTTAACAAAGCCCTCTTTAGCTGGGTCGGCTTCGAAACCGAAGAAGTCACCTTTGACCGCCCCGAACGCCAAGCCGGAACCAGCGCGTGGACCTATTGGAAGCTGTGGAATTTCGCACTCGACGGGATCTTTTCATCTTCCACGATACCGCTACGCATTTGGACCTACGCAGGCGGCACATTGGCCCTCATGGCCTTTCTCTATGCGGCCGTTTTGTTCTTTCGCACGCTTGTCGTGGGCATCGATGTGCCGGGCTACGCCTCTACGATGATCACCATCTTAATGTTCGGCGGGCTCAACCTTTTTGCCATCGGGATCGTTGGCGAATACATCGCGCGCATCTATTCGGAGGTCCGTGAGAGACCCCTTTATGTGCTGCGTTCCATCCATAATCCCGGGGGACAAAACTAATGGATCGAGCAGTTTTTGAAAGAATGGCCGCACAAGAAGA
>NZ_CEZFMW010000104.1:0-12910 GCF_982993085.1 Thalassobacter sp.
ATGGGAAAAAGATCCAAGTGTCTTGGCTGACGCCCGTAATGAACGTGTCCACCATTGGCTCACCTTTGGGCTTTGCATAGACGGTTGCAAAGTGGGCATTGGGGTAAAGACTGCGCACGACCTCAAGTGTTTTGCCACTGTCGACCAAGTCATCGATGACTAAGACACCGGTGCCGTCTCCCATCAAATCGTCCGAGGGTTTGTTTAACACAACGGCCTCACCCTGCGTCTGATGGTTGTAGCTGCGGACTGAAATCGTATCGACCATGCGGATATCCAACTCACGCGCGACGATCATGGCCGGCGCCATGCCGCCACGGGTGATGGCAACAATAGCGCGCCATGCACCGTCATCGGGCCCCCGCCCGTCAAGGCGCCATGCAAGCGCGCGGCTGTCACGGTGAATTTGGTCCCAGCTGATGTGGAAACCCTTTTCATGGGGTAAACGCGTGCTCATGCGGATTAATCCTTTTTGTCGACGGTGATGTCGGGGGCGTCCACGGCCTTCATGCCGACAACATGGTAGCCGGAATCTACATGGTGAACAGTTCCCGTCACGGCAGAGCTTAGATCGCTCAACAAATACATGGCAGATTTTCCGACCTCTGTCGTCGTAACTGTACGGCGAAGGGGCGAATTATGCTCGGTCCATTTCATGATGTAGCGGAAGTCGCCGATGCCGGAGGCTGCGAGTGTCTTGATCGTACCGGCCGAGATCGCGTTGACGCGGATGTTTTGCTTGCCCAGATCTTCGGCCATATACTGGACGGAGGTTTCAAGCGCTGATTTCGCCAAACCCATGACGTTATAGTGCGGCATAACTTTTTCCGCGCCATAGTACGTGAGCGTAAGCAGCGAGCCACCGTTAGGCATCATCTTCTCTGCGCGCTGTGCGACAGCCGTGAATGAGTAGACCGAGATGTTCATCGTCATCAGGAAGTTATCCAGAGACGTGTCGACGTAGCGGCCTCTGAGCTCGGATTTATCAGAAAATCCAATGGCATGGACAACAAAATCAAAGTGATCCCAGTGTTCCTTGAGGCCATCGAACATGGCGTCAATCGATGCCATATCGCCCACGTCACAGGGCAGAACAATGTTGCTGCCAAGCTGCTCAGCCAACGGCAAAACCCGCTTTTTCACTGCGTCGCCTTGGTAGGAAAACGCCAACTCTGCACCTTGCTCGGCACATGCTTGCGCGATGCCCCAGGCGATTGATTTGTCGTTCGCAAGGCCCATAATGAGCCCGCGCTTACCGTTCATAAGTCCTTGCATTTCCATCGCCTCAGATCATCTCTATGTGGGTTGATGTGCTTTAGGCGAAACCGTCGGGCGCATCAAGTTCCAAGCCGACAATGGGGAAAAGGTCACAATGGGCAGCAACGATACACAGAGCCAAGATATCTTTGCAGGAGACGATCCGTTTCAGATCGCGCGTCGCTGGATGGCAGAGGCTGAGGCCTCTGAATTGAACGATCCCAATGCGATTGCTTTGTCCACCGTCGATGCGGATGGCATGCCAAACGTGCGGATGGTCTTGTTAAAAGAAATCGAGGACAACGCATTTGTTTTTTACACCAATTACACTTCGGTAAAGGGCCAAGAGATCACGCAAGCTGGCAAGGCCGCTTTTGTGTGTCATTGGAAATCGCTGCATCGTCAAATTCGCGTGCGCGGCGTGGTCGAGCGGGAAGAGGGGCCTCAGGCTGATGCCTACTATGCCAGTCGTTCGCTCAAATCCCGGCTTGGGGCGTGGGCATCCGCGCAAAGCCAGCCGCTCAAGTCGCGCGGATCATTGATGGCCGAGGTTGCAAAGGTGACCGCGCAGCATGGCACTGCCCCGACACGGCCTCCATTCTGGGGTGGCTTTCGGATCATGCCGGTTGAGATCGAGCTATGGGCTGATGGAGCCTACAGGTTGCACGACCGGTTCCGTTGGACGCGGTCTGAGGCAGCAGCGCGAACCCGTCAACACGATCCCGCGGCCTGGTCCACTCAGCGGCTTAATCCTTAGTTTACGCTACGTCGTATTGCTTGCCGCATTGTCTCGTTTTGAGTATCAATAACGCCCAGACTTGCGATTGATCACGCGATCGCACAAAGTGAATAAATAATTAGAGGGCAGGGCGTAAAGTGGATCGGGTTGCTGTAGAAAATATTTCCGACGAAGACCTCATTCGGTGTGAGGGAACAATAAAATGGTTTGATGTGACACGGGGTTTTGGCTTTGCGACATGCGCGCAAGTCGATGGAGACGTGTTGCTGCACATGAATGTGTTGCGCAACTTTGGCCAAAGCTCTGTGCCTGATGGTGCAAACGTCACGTTTGACGTGCAGCGGACCTCACGTGGGTTTCAGGCCGTAGAAGTATACGCAATCGTGCCGCCTTTTCTTGACTTGGACACTCAGGAAGAAATGCCTGAGTTCATGCAGCCCGTGCCAGATGGCACACCGTTCTTGCCCGCGCGGGTTAAATGGTTTGACAAGGCCAAGGGCTTTGGCTTCGCGAATGCCTTTGGCTCTACGGATGATATTTTTGTCCATGCAGAGGTTCTGCGCCGCTTCGGCCTTGCGGATCTTCAGCCGGGTGAGGCGATTTGCCTGCGCACAATCATGGGCGAACGGGGACTATTGGCGGCAGAGGTGCGGCGTTGGGAATATTACGAAACACCCTCCTAACGGCTGCATTGTTTGCAGCCTTTTGCGCGGCGGGTGCTGTTCACGCCGACTGTGCTGCGGACCGCGTTGACCTGCGTGGGACGTTTGGACAAGTCTCATTTGCGGTTAGGGTGGCAGACACGCCCCAAGAACGCGCGCAAGGTTTGATGCACGTTGAGAGAATGCCGCGCTTTGAGGGCATGCTCTTCATATACGAATCTACTCAGCCTTTGGCGTTCTGGATGCGCAATACGCTCATCCCGCTCGATATGATCTTTCTCAACGCCGCCGGAGAGATTCGGCACATTCACGCAAATGCGACTCCCCACGATGAGACCCCCATTCGCGCGCCAGAACCGGGCTTGGCGGTGTTGGAAATCAACGGCGGCATGGCGAGAATGCTTAATCTGGCCGTCGGAGACGTGCTGCAACATCCGGGTTTGCCCCAAGATATAGCGGTTTGGCCGTGCTCAGATAATTAACCGTCAAAGAAGATGCAGTTGGGTCTTTTCAAGCCCGACGAAACCTATTAGAGCGGCGGTGTGTCGGGGCGTGGCGCAGTCTGGTAGCGCACCTGTTTTGGGTACAGGGGGTCGTGAGTTCGAATCTCGCCGCCCCGACCACCGCAACTTCGGTTGCACAATTTCTAAGCAAGACAACATATGGACGTTAACCCCACTTAACCTTGGGTTAACGTCCATATGTTGTTGTTAACTTGTTTCTTCTTGAGACTTTACTTGAGGTAAAGGCGCTAAGCCCCCAGTGTTTAACGCTTTTGTTATTGTGGTAATAAGTTCGCTCAAAAATATGAATCGAAGGGGCCAAACGCATGGGCTGACCCCCTCATTCGTCAAGGGTATTTTTGCTGTGGATTGTTTGATTTTTCAATTGACCCAATAGGCCTGACTACGGCAAGTTGTGTGGGCGGCGCAGATTTGCACTACATATGGTGCCGCACGGAGCAATCATCTTCATCCCCACTACGGGCTTGGCGCAGCACCGCGCGCCACCGAAGACGTGCGTTTCAACGCGGCAGCTTGGGCTGCCAATTATTTAATGCGCCGGAGGCAGATATGAAAATTGAGCGGAAACTCACACAGGATGGTCAAGACGCGTATGCAGACTTGGCATTCACGACGACGACATCCGAAATCCGTAACCCGGATGGGACTACCGTGTTCAAATTGGACGCGGTTGAAGTTCCAGAAAGCTGGAGCCAAGTCGCCAGCGATGTGATCGCTCAGAAATACTTCCGCAAAGCCGGTGTGGCTGCGTGCTTGAAGACCGTCAAAGAAAAAGGCGTGCCTGAGTTTTTGTGGCGCTCTGTCCCCGATGAGGACGCGCTGGCTAAATTGCCCGAAGAGGATCGTTTCGGCGGCGAGACCTCTTCCAAGCAAGTGTTCAACCGTTTGGCTGGTGCATGGGCCTATTGGGGCTGGAAGGGCGGTTACTTCACCGCAGAGGCAGACGCGCGCGCCTATTTTGATGAAATGCGTTTGATGCTGGCCAAACAGATGGCCGCTCCAAACTCACCGCAGTGGTTCAACACCGGCCTGCACTGGGCGTATGGTATTGATGGTCCGGCGCAGGGCCACCATTACGTAGACTACAAAACGGGCAAACTGACCAAGTCGACCTCGTCGTATGAGCATCCGCAGCCCCACGCCTGCTTCATCCAATCTGTTTCGGACGATCTGGTGAATGAGGGCGGCATCATGGACCTGTGGGTTCGTGAAGCACGTCTGTTCAAATACGGCTCCGGTACGGGCACCAACTTTTCATCACTCCGCGGCGCGGGTGAGGCGCTGTCTGGCGGTGGTAAGTCCTCCGGCCTGATGGGCTTTTTGAAGATTGGCGACCGTGCAGCAGGTGCTATCAAATCCGGCGGCACGACGCGTCGTGCGGCCAAGATGGTGATCGTCGATGCAGATCACCCCGATGTAGAAGAATACATCAACTGGAAAGTACTGGAGGAGCAAAAGGTTGCCTCCATCGTTGCTGGTTCCAAGATGCACGAGCGCGAGCTCAACAAGATTTTTGCCGCGATCAAAGCATGGGACGGGGCGCTTGTAGACGCGGTCGATCCGACCAAGAACGCAGGCCTCAAGTCCGCGATCCGCGACGCCAAAAAATGCGCAATTCCAGAAACATACGTCAAGCGCGTGCTGGATTACGCAAAGCAAGGCTATGACAGTATTGAATTCCCGACCTACGACACAGACTGGGATTCCGAAGCCTACAGCTCGGTCTCTGGCCAGAACTCCAACAATTCGGTCCGGGTGACCGATGCATTCCTCAAGGCGGTTGAGGCCGATGCGGATTGGGATCTGATCAACCGGACCAACGGCAAAGTCGCCAAGACAATCAAGGCGCGCGATCTGTGGGAAACCATTGGGCACGCCGCTTGGGCATGTGCCGATCCGGGCATCCAGTACCACGATACGGTCAACGCGTGGCACACATGCCCCGAAGACGGCCCGATCCGTGGCTCCAACCCTTGTTCCGAGTACATGTTCCTCGACGACACGGCCTGTAACCTTGCGTCGATGAACCTGCTGACGTTCTTCCACGACGGCAAATTTGATGCACAGACCTATATGCACGCCGCGCGTCTTTGGACTGTGACGCTCGAAATCTCGGTCATGATGGCGCAGTTCCCGTCCAAAGAAATCGCGCAGCGGTCGTATGACTTCCGCACGCTCGGTCTGGGTTATGCAAACATCGGCGGCTTGCTGATGAATATGGGCCACAGCTACGACAGTGACGAAGGCCGCGCATTGTGCGGCGCGCTCAGCGCTGTGATGACAGGCGTTTCCTATGCGACGTCGGCCGAAATTGCTGGTGAGCTGGGCCCGTTCCCAGGGTACGCGAAAAACGCCAAGCACATGGCCCGCGTCATGCGAAACCACCGCAACGCAGCCTACGGCAACAGCGATGGGTATGAAGAGCTCGACATCAAACCCGTTCCGCTGGATCATGCCAACTGCCCCGATGCAGAGCTGTCGGCTTTGGCGAAAACGACTTGGGATCAAGCCGTTGAGCTGGGTGAAGCCCATGGTTTCCGCAACGCGCAATCCACCGTGATCGCGCCCACCGGCACCATCGGTCTGGTCATGGACTGTGACACCACCGGGATCGAGCCTGACTTTGCGCTGGTTAAGTTCAAGAAGCTCGCCGGTGGCGGGTACTTCAAGATCATCAACCAATCCGTGCCCGCAGCTCTCGAAAAACTGGGTTACGGTCAGGCGCAAATCGGTGAGATCATCTCCTACGCGGTTGGCCACGGTACGCTCGGCAATGCGCCCGGCATCAACCACTCCAGCCTTGTGGGGCATGGCTTTGGTCAGGCAGAGATCGACAAGATCGAAGCTGCACTGCCATCCGCGTTCGACATCCGCTTTGTGTTCAACCAATGGACCCTCGGTGAAGATTTCTGCACCAAAACGCTGGGTATCCCCACGGCCAAGCTGAACGATCCAACGTTCGACCTGCTGCGTCACCTTGGCTTTGCAAAAACAGACATCGATCTGGCCAATGACCACGTCTGTGGGACCATGACGCTGGAAGGCGCACCGGGCCTTAAGGATGAGCACCTGAGCGTGTTTGACTGTGCCAACCCTTGCGGAAAAAAGGGCAAGCGTTACCTGTCCGTTGATAGCCACATCTATATGATGGCTGCTGCACAATCGTTCATCTCGGGCGCTATCTCCAAGACGATCAACATGCCCAACGATGCGTCGATCACCGACTGCCAAAAAGCGTATGAGCTGTCATGGTCGCTCGGTATCAAGGCAAACGCGCTCTACCGCGACGGGTCCAAGCTGTCCCAGCCTTTGGCCGCAGCATTGGTCGAAGATGACGACGAAGCTGCCGAAACACTCGAAAGCGGCACCACGATGCAAAAGGCGCAAGTCATCGCCGAAAAAATCGTGGAGAAGGTCATCGTCAAGGAGGTTGTCCGCAGCCACCGCGAAAAGATGCCAGAGCGTCGTAAGGGCTACACACAAAAGGCCGTCGTTGGCGGACACAAAGTGTACCTGAGGACGGGCGAATACTCGGACGGCAACCTCGGTGAGATCTTCATCGATATGCACAAAGAGGGCGCAGGCTTCCGGGCGATGATGAACAACTTCGCCATCGCGGTGTCCGTGGGTCTGCAATACGGTGTGCCGCTGGAGGAGTTCGTTGACGCCTTTACGTTCACCAAGTTTGAGCCAGCCGGTATGGTCCAAGGCAACGACAGCATCAAAAATGCGACGTCGATCCTTGACTACATCTTCCGCGAATTGGCGGTCAGCTATCTGGATCGCACCGATCTGGCGCACGTAAAGCCCGAAGGCCACGCGTTCGACGATTTGGGCCGAGGCGAGCAAGAGGGTGTGGCAAACGTTTCCACACCGTCTGAGACTGCTGCAAACAAATCGTTGGAGATGCTCAAGCAAGTGTCTTCGACGGGTTATCTGCGCAAACGTCTGCCCAACGATCTGGTGGTCCTGCAAGGTGGCGCAGAAATGCTGTCGCGCGGTGCGGCTGATCCGGTTGGCACGCTCAGCACGCTGGTACCCGAAACGGTTTCGGTCACGACGACAACTGCTGTGGCCTCTGGTTCGGTTTCCATGGATGCGCGCACCAAGGCCAAGATGCAGGGTTACGAGGGCGAGGCATGCGGTGAGTGTGGCAACTACACGCTGGTGCGTAACGGCACCTGCATGAAGTGCAACACTTGCGGCGGGACGTCCGGTTGTAGCTAAACAAGACTTGGGTCGGGGCATATCGCTCCGACCCTTTTCAGTTATGCCTTCGCGCACAGGCGAGCCAGTGCGAGCGGTCAACGATTTGGTGCGAATGGCAAAACTGGGGGGCGAGAGCCCCCTTTTTCTTTGTGCTGACCACTGTGAACGCCCCGTTCACCTGAGTATCCGCAACAATCCTCCACAAACGTGAGCATTAACCTTTGGGATTGACTTAAATTCCGGCTCAGACAAACATTACGTTAGGTAAAGCGAATTTTGCCCGCTGCCTTTTAAAGCCAAAACTAGTCTAAAATTTTTCTGGGAGGAAAAAATGATCAAACGCAGCTTTGCAGTTCTGCTCTGCACGTCCTTTTTGTCTACACCTCTGGCCGCTCAAGACAACATGGACCGTCTGTCCAATATGCAAAAGACGGACGCGACCTTTACGCACGTAGAACAAACAGGCGCTCGGGCTGATGCGCTAAAGGCAATTGTGGATCATATAAACGTGCCCGATGGCTTTGAGGTCAGCCTTTACGCCGTTGTACCGGACGCGCGGTCCATGGCGATGGCGCCTCAAGGCACCGTTTTGTTTGCGGGCACCCGCAAAGACAAGATGTGGTCCATTATCGACCGGGACCGTGACCGTGTCGCGGATGAGGTCAAGGACTTCGCCCCCTCCGTCACCTTTGATATCCCGAATGGCCCCTGTTTCTCACCCGATGGGTTCCTCTATATTGCTGAGCGAAACCGTGTTTTGGTCTTTCCAGCGGCTGAGTTTTTCTTTGAAGGGCCGGACCCTGCCGTCGGTGTGGTGGTGCCCCAAGGTGGCTTGGTTCCAGCCGAGGAAGAAAGCTTTAATCACACTGCGCGGGTGTGTGATATCGGCCCCGATGGAAAGCTCTATATTTCACTTGGGCAGCCGCATAATGTGCAACCCATTGATAAACTTGAACTGTATGATGAGTGGGGGATCGGTGGGATCATTCGCATGAACACCGATGGTTCCGGCCGCGAGGTTTATACACGCGGGGTTCGCAACTCTGTGGGGCAGGACTTCAACCCGGCAACGGGTGAACTGTGGTGGACCGACAACCAAGTTGACGGGATGGGGGATGATATTCCCCCCGGAGAGTTGAATCGCCAAACCGCGGCCGGACAGCACTTTGGCTTTCCATGGACCAACAGCCGCGTGGAAATCCCACTCTACAAGGATGTGCCACGCCCCGAAGGCGTCAGCTTTGTGGAGCCGCAGCTTGAACTTACGGCCCATGCTGCGGACCTGGGAATGCGGTTCTATCACGATGACAGCTTCCCCCAAGCCTACCACGGCGGGATCTTTTGGGCGCAGCACGGTTCATGGAACCGGACCGAACCCGTGGGCGCGCGCGTGATGTTCACCGCCCTGGATGAGGACGGAAACGCCGCCGGTGCGCAGGTCTTTGCCGATGGTTGGTTGAATGAAGATACCGGCGAATATCGCGGTCGCCCCATGGATATTGAGTTCCTGCCCGATGGATCAATGCTGGTGTCCGACGATTTCGCAGGTGCGATTTGGCGGATTGCCTACGTTGGAATGGCTCAATGAGGCAGGCGATAACTTGGGTTCTCGGCGGGCTTTTGCTCGCCGGGGGCCTCCCTCAGGTGGTCAATGCAGGTGATCCTGACAATGGACGCAAGATCGCCAATATGTGCCGCACCTGTCATGGTTTAGATGGCTACGCGCAGATCCCGATAGCCCCCCATATCGGGGGGGAGCCGACGTCCTACCTAGAGGCGCAACTGATCGCGTTCAAAACCGGGCAGCGCGAGCATGAAATGATGAGCATCGTCACCGCAGGCCTGTCTGTGCAGCAAATCGCGGATGTCTCTGCGTGGTACGGCGCGCACCAAGCGCGTGCAACATTGCCCGAAGGCGTATCCGCCGAAAACGCCCCGCAGGACTGCGTGTCTTGTCACGGAGCGGACGGAATTTCGGTGCTGTTGGATGCGCCAAACCTAACCGGTGAGACGAATATTTATATCGATACGCAGCTCAAGGCGTTCAAACGCGGCAACCGCCAACATGAGATCATGTCAGATGTTGCCGCAGCGCTGTCAGATACAGAAATCCGCGAAGTCGCGGATTGGTATGCCGCGGTGACGCTCGAAATCCTACCGCCAGCGGAATAGGGGCTAGGTGTTTCCACGCCCCGCAAACCGTGCGGCCTCGGTCGCTGCGGCGCGGATCGCCTTCGACTTGTTGACGGTCTCTTGGAACTCGGCCTCGGGGTCGCTGTCATAGACAACGCCACCACCGGCTTGGATATACAACTTGCCGTCTTTGATCACGGCTGTGCGCAACGCGATGCACATATCCATGTCACCGTTAGAGGCAAAATACCCGCAGCCGCCGCCATAGACGCCACGCTTTTCAGGCTCCAACTCGTCGATGATTTCCATCGCACGGACCTTTGGCGCGCCAGACACGGTGCCCGCAGGCAGGCCCGCCAGCAGTGCAGAAAGCGCATCGTGATCATCGGACAGCTCGCCCACAACGTTTGACACGATGTGCATGACGTGGCTGTACCGCTCGATGATGAACTGTTCAGTGGGGCGCACAGTCCCGATCTTGGACACACGGCCCGTGTCATTGCGGCCCAAATCAAGCAGCATCAGGTGTTCCGCCAGTTCCTTGGCATCTGCCAACAAATCAGCCTCAAGCGCCTTGTCTTCTTCGGGCGTCGCGCCGCGGGGGCGGGTGCCGGCGATGGGTCGGATCGTGACCTCTTGGCCAAATACCCGCACAAGGATTTCGGGCGAGGCGCCAACAACCTGAAAACTGCCCATGTTGAAGTAGAACATGAACGGGGACGGGTTCGTGCGGCGCAACGCGCGATAAAGCGAGAAGGGCGGCAACGGAAAGTCTTGGGTCCAGCGCTGGGACGGGACGACCTGAAAGATATCACCAGCACGGATGTAATCCTTGGCCTTGTCGACGGCAGCTAGATAGTCAGGCTTGGTGAAGTTTGACACAGGCTCGGGCAGGTCGGCGGCCTCGGCCTCACCGCGTGGGGCGGACGGGTTGCGTTCCAGCGCGCGCAAGGCATCGGCCACACGTTCAGCAGCTTGCGCATAAGCCGCGCGGGCATTCAGCCCCGAGCCGACCCAAGCAGGAGCCACCAAAATGACCTCACCCTTTACGCCGTCCAGAACGGCAACAACCGATGGGCGCAGCATCAGCGCATCTGGCAGCCCAAGAGGATCGGGGTTCACGTTGGGCAGATGTTCGACCAGCCGGATCATGTCGTAGCCAAGGAACCCAAACAGTCCGGCCGCAGAGGCGGGCAGATCGTCTGGCAGGTCAATCCGGCTTTCGGCAAGGATGGCGCGCAAAGCGGTTAGGGGGGCGTCGGCACACGGCTCAAACGCGTCGGTGTCATAGCGGGCGGTCCGGTTCAGCCGGGACGTTTCCCCCCTGCATTCCCAAACCAGATCAGGCTTCATCCCGATAATCGAATAGCGGCCACGCACCTCACCGCCGGTCACGGACTCAAGCACAAATGACATTGGCTCTGCGTCCGCCAGCTTAAGCATCAGCGAGACAGGCGTGTCCAAATCAGCCGCGATCCGGGTATACACCACTTGGTTTTCGCCAGCCTCCCAGCCGGTGGCGAAGGCATCAAAGTCGGGCAAAAGAGCCATGGTTTAAAGGCCCCCTTGGCCGATCGATGCGTTGGCGGCATTGATCGCTTGCTGGTTCACGGTCAGACCCGCATCGGCCTGCACCGCTTGTCCGTAGGCTTCAAAAACGTCTTGGGCGCGGCCACGCAGGATCGCTTGCTCCAACGCCTCGACGGTTTGGATCACCTCTGGCGCGCTGCGGTCCGCCGAAACGATGCGGTCCACACGGACGACAAAGGCGGTGGCATTCGGGCCTGCGATGGCTACGACCTCTGCTTCGGCCAAGGCAAAGACTTGCGTGGCTAGGGCACGTGGTGCGCCCTCTAGCACGCCGTCGCGGGCCAGGCCTGCGATGGTCTCAGTCTCTAGGTCGTCGAAGGGCGCGTCAGATGTGGCCAAGGCATTGGCCTTTTCCAAGACACGCGCGGCGTTTGACGCGGCAACCCAGCTTGCGGTCACATCAGCCTCGATCTCAGCCAGTGGTGGCAGGGCGGGTGGGATGACTTCTAGCAGTTCAATGGCAAAGACACCGCCGTCCGACAGTTCCAACACTTCAGGGAAATCGCCTTCTTGAACGGCAGCGGCCGCAAGTTGAAAGGCATCGTAGCCCGCGATGCCATCGCTGTCGCCTTGGCGCCATTCGATGGTTTCAACGCTAAGATCAGTTTCAGCAGCCAGTTCATCAAGGGTGGCGCCAGCGGCGAGCAGGTCATCAATTTCGGGGATCGCATCGGACAGAACACGACGCGCTTGGTCGCTGGCATATTCGGCCCGCAATGCATCGGCGACGTCCTCAAACGGGACTTCGGTGGCCGACAACACGGCGTTCACGCGATAGATCGCGGGGCCCAGATCGGTATCAACAGGACCAACCAGACCGGGCTCGTCCGAGGCGAACAACGCCGCGGCAATGGCATCTGACACATCGGCTTCGGCCAGTTCTCCCTGATCCACGTCATCTAGCGTCAAACCGCGATCCGTTACTAGCGCATCAAACGTGGTCGTGCCTGCGGTCATGTCAGCCAAGGCCGCATCGGCAGCCGCCCGATCAGCAAAACCAAGGCGCTCGGCCAAGACACGGGCGGGCTGACTAAACTCATCGCTGCGCTGTTCGTACAATTCGCGCAGACGCGCTTCGGGAACGTCAATCGTGTTCAGCAATTGCTCGGGCGTGGCCCAAGCAACTTTGATGCGACGCGCTTCGGGCGCTGTGAACACGGCGGCGTTTTCGTCGTAGTGCGCTTGCAGCTCATCCGCCGAAGGGGCCAATGGACCCGCATCCAGATCGGCCATCGTGACTGTTGCCAGCGTGATGTCGCGGGTCTCAAACTCCCAGTTCGCGATCAGTTCGGCAAAGGTCGATGATGGGCTAATGCCGCCCAAGACCGCGCCTTGCAGAATGTCCCGCGCAGTCTCGGATCGCACTTGGCGTTCAAATTCCCGCTCATTCAAGCCTGCTGAGCGCAGAGCAAAGGTATAGCCGTCACGGTCGAATGTGCCGTCAACGCCCTGAAATGCCGGGATCGACGCGATCTGGCGTGCCACTTCTGCGTCGCCAACCGAAATACCCAAGCGGGCGGTTTCGCTATCAAGCGCGGCAGAGGCAATCAGTCGGGCCAAAACACCACGATCAATCCCAAAGCTTTGCATATCCGACAGCGACAAAGCTTGACCCGTCTGCTGTTGCAGGTTGCGCTGTTCTTGGCGGATCGCACGGGCATAGGCATTGGTGGTGACCTCTTGATCACCAACCTCGGCCACAACCCGGACAGAACCGCCGAACCCCGTGACGCCAAAGCCCGCAAGCGCAAACATCAGGAGCGCGAGGACACCCCACATGGCAATATTCGACACCT